>QHPW01000330.1 GCA_003219675.1 Verrucomicrobiota bacterium | reverse complement strand
TGCTCGATCAGGCGTTGAAGCGCGCCGCGCGAGAGGGTCGGGAACTGTGCGCGCAAGAAGGTGTCGAGCCGTTCGCGCGGCAGCGATTTCTCGACGACGATGACGGTTTCGGTGCGTGAGGACATTCAAAACGGGGCTTCTAAGCGGGCGTTTGATAAAGGATCATGAACCGGAACGGCTCTTCATTCGCGCGTTATTGTAGCTGTTCGTCACTCGTAGGCCGGAGGACAAAGGCATCACGACTTTGGAGTGTGAATTCTGGGCTTTGAACGGGACAAGATCCACCACAGCGCCGCCCCGGCGAAAAAGATAAAAAGGCTCACCACCTGCGCGGGCGTGGCGTGTCCGCCGAGATAATAAGTCGAGTAATCGCCGCGAAAGGATTCAACCAGGGCCCGCAGTGCCGCGTAGCAGAGGAGATACATCGCGAAGACCTGTCCGTCGAACCGCTTGCGGCGAAAAAGCCAGGCGAGGATCGCGTAGAGAATGAAATTCAACGACGCTTCGTAAATCTGAGTCGGGTGCACAGCGGCCCCATGTGTTTCGTGGTCGTTCGGAAAGCGAATGGCCCAGGGCAGATCGCAGGCGCGGCCGTAGCAACAGCCGTTCATCAGACAGCCGATGCGGCCAAAGGCGTGGCCCAGCGCAATGCTGGGCGCGAGGACGTCAGCGGTTTTCCAAAGAGGGATTTTTTTGAAGCGCGCGTAAAGGAGGCAGGCGAGCGAGGCGCCGATCAGGCCGCCGTAAAAGACCAGTCCGCCGCCGCGGATATTGAAGATTTGCCAAAGCGGTTTGCCGGCGAAATCTTCGCGCCAGTAGGAAATGACGTAGAGGCCGCGCGCGCCGAGGATGGTGCCAAGGATCAGCCAGGGACCCAGGTCAACGATGGTTTCGCCGCGGATACCATCGTGCAGGGCGCGGCGGCTCGCGGTCCAGAGTCCGGCGAGAAAACCGATGGCGACCAGAACGCCATACCAGTAGATGGTGAAGCCACCGAACGGTAAGGCAATTTTGTGCACGTGGCAGGCAACTTAGGGCTCGCCCATTGAAAACTCAAACCGCAAATGCCCGCGGAGCGATTCGAATCTCTCTTACTGAGAGGCATTGGTGAAGTTGAGCGGCACGGGCGGGAGAGGCGGTTTTGCGGAGCCGGGTTTTTGTTTTTGGAATCCGGGAGGCAAGGGCGGCTCGCCAAAGCCGGGTGGCGGCGGAGGAAGTCTGGTCACAAGCGTTCGCCAGGTTTCACGGTCTGCGGGAGACATCTCCTTCCAACGCCAGGCATTTTTCAGAAACTCGGCGCATTCGTCCGGCGTCATGTTGGCGAATTTGCGCAGCGAGGCGATGCAATTCCGACGTTGCTCCGGCGGGAGTCTTTCAAATAACTGCAGCGTTGTTTCCATCTCCTGCCGTTCGGAGTCGGAGAGATCTTTGAGCGTTTTCGCCTTTTCCTTCGGTGACAGTTCAAAGAATCGCTCGAAGAGGTCGCACATCCGCTGGCGTCGGGCCGCAGGCAGCGCAAGCCATGAGGCGAGTCGCTTGTCCAAGGGCTGACGGAAGTCGGATGGGGAGTCGTCGGGTTTCGGCGGAAACGCGGATCTGGGCCGCAGGAAGTAATACAGGGTCCACGGGTTTTCCAGCATTTTCCTTTGCGTGTCGCGCTGCAAAGCGTCCCATTGCTCCAGGCGCTCTTTGACCATTGTCCGATAGGGCTCGGGGATGAGCGCCAGTTGCGCGACACGATTTGTGGGTGTCGCCGTCATCAGCGGCGCCAGATACGATTGCAGCTCGGTGGCGCGCAGACGCGACTCCCGCTCTTCCGGGGCCAAAGCGGCGTATTCCTGCAACTTGGCCAGCAAATTGGTGCGCATCGGACCGGCGATGCCGGCAACCGCCTGGTGCAACTCCGCCGGGCGCAAGGCAAGCAACTCGCGGAAGTAAGTGACGGTCGGTTGCGGCAGCGGCGGCAGCCGTGTGACGACGGGCGCGTTCGCCGCGGTGGCGATGTTTTGCGGCGTCTGCGCGGCAACGACGGCGCATCCGACGGCGAGGTAAAACAGACAGGCAGGGTAATACTTCGCGCGCATCGGAGGTACCGCTATTTCATGGCCACTTCCTTCAACACCTTGAGGAGTTCCTCGTCCGCCTCCGGCCGGGTCTGGCCGAGGCGGCTGATGGGTTCGTAGTCTTCCCACATCTCCACCGGCGGAAGCGGGGCGGCGTGAGAAACGGTTTCCACGCTGCGAGCGACGTTTGCCAGCGCCAGCGCCATCCTTTCGCGTTGAACCGTTCGGTATCGCCAATAGCCCGACATGCCCAGGGCGAGAATCAGGCACGCGGCGGCGAAAGATTGAGCGGGACGGCGCAATCCAAACCGGCGGAAGATCTTGGGCGCACCGGACGGGTGTTTGCTCGCGTCGCGTTCGAGGGCTTGCAAAACCTGTGCGGTGAAATTCGTGGCCAACGGCGCGTCCGGCAGCCCGCGGAGCAACCGACTCAACGCCATCTCCTCCTCCCAGGCTGCCTGCTCCGATGGATTGACCGCAAGATGCGCCCGTAATCGCGCCTCTTCGTCGGCGGTCAGTTTGCGACGCATTGCGGTTTCGAGGAGTTGATTGAATTCACTGTTCATGGTCCGACCTTTCTTTTAAAACCGGAATTGAACCAAAGTTGCTTTCATTTCTCCGAACTTTTCCACACACCGGTTCGTAAATACGGCTTTAGCTTTTGCTTCAAGGTCTCCCGTCCACGATGGATGAGCGACTTGGTTGCGGAAAGCGAGCAACCGAGCACCCTGGCGATGTCTTCGTAGGAAAGCTCCTCCTGACGGCAGAGCAAAATGGCGAGGCGCTGGTTCTCCGGCAGTTCAGACAGGGCTTGCTGGATTTTCTGATCGAGCTCTCCGTGGAGCAGCGCGTCTGGAGGTGAAAAAGTTTTGGCGTCTTCAAACTGGCGCAGCGGCTGGTCCTCGCGCTCCGGATGCGGCGCATCGAGCGATTCAGCCGGATGGCGCGAGCGGCGGCGGATTTCATTCAGGCACAGGTTGCGCGCGATGGTGAAGAGCCAGGTGGTGAATTTCGCCGAGACCCGGTAGCGGTCGGCCGACTTGTAAACCTGCACGAAGACGTTTTGAGCGAGGTCTTCGGCTTCCGTGGCGTCGCCCAGCATCCGGCAAACGAGGTCGGTGACCGGCTGTTTGTATTTGTTGACCAGTTCCTCGAAAGCCTCCAGGTCGCCTCGCTTGACGCGAAGCATCAGATGCGCATCGGGGTCGAGGTTGGCCGCCATGGCCGTGCATGCTAACAAAAACCGGGGGTGCTACAAGGTTGCGTTCGCCTGCGCTGCGCAAAGGCGGAACTGTCCTAATCTGCTTAAGGTGGGTGCGCCGCTGCCGCGGCGCACGGCCGTGCCGCAGCACCGCCGCCACCAAATCAGGACACTACCGCAAAGGCCGGATGCTTGCGTTGGCCGCCGGTTCTTCCTAAGTGGTCTGAGGCATATATGCGATGACGTTCGTTGCGCCCAATCTGGCCTGTGGCGTGGCGCGAGGAGGGCGCATCCCCGGCCATGGGGCTGTAACCGACGAGCAACGAAGCCACAGGCCAAAATTCGGCGCAACCCGGAGGGCGGCAGGTCTTTTTCGCCCAGACTTCGTTGCTCGCTCCTCACAGATCCACTGCGGGATATGCTCGTCGCTCACGCCTCGTCTGGGCGAAAAATCCCTTGCCGCGAACGTCATTGTATTTATGCCTCAGACCACTAAGTTGCGCCAATGCCAACGTTGTTGGAGAAAATCCAGGCCGACGCCGCCGGCCGCCTGCCACTGCCCTCAGGCCGCGAGCCTTCCCAGGAACTGGCCCGGTACAAGGATTTCCTCAAGGTTGAAGCCCATCGGCTCAAAATGCTGCACCGCGCCGGCGCCGGCGGGCGCGAAATCTGCCAGGCCCGCGCCGCGGTCCTGGATGTGCTGTTGCGCTACATCCTGAACGCGGTCGAAAAAAACACCCGGGTCGAAGCCAAAACCCCGCCGCCCCGGTATGCGCTGGTGGCCATCGGCGGCTATGGCCGCGGCGAGCTGAATCCGCAGAGCGACATCGACATTATGTTTCTGCACGACGGGGACGCGGTGTCGGTCGCGCGCGGCAAACCTCATCCGTACCTGACCGCGCTGACCGACGGGCTGCTTTACACGCTTTGGGACATCGGTTTGAAGCTCGGCCATTCGGTGCGGACGGTTGACGATTGCGTCAAAATCGCCAACAGCGACATGCAGTCGAAAACGTCCCTCATCGAAGCGCGGTTCATCACGGGTGACGACAAGATGTTCAAGCACATGGAAGCGGTGGTCCTGGCCCGGTGCGTACGGGGTTTTGAAGACGAATACATCGCGGCGCGGCTGGCGGACCAGGAAGCGCGGCGGGCGAAGTTCGGCAATTCGGCTACCATGCAGGAGCCGAACATCAAGAACGGCTGCGGTGGTTTGCGCGACTATCAGAATCTGAGCTGGATGGCGCTTTTCAAATACCGCGCCCGGTCGCTCGCCGAACTCGAAAGGCGCCAGTTAATCAGCGAAAGCGAGCGGAAACAGCTCGAAGCCGCCTACGATTGTCTGCTTCGCGTCCGCAACGACCTGCATTACCACGTCAATCGCCCGGCGGACGTGCTGACCAAAAGCCTTCAACCGACGATCGCGCACAACCTTGGCTATACTGACCGTTCGCCGGTCAAACGCCTGGAGGCGTTCATGGGCGACCTGTACAGCCATATGCGCAACATTTACGTCATTACCCGTACGCTGGAGCAGCGGCTGGCCCTGTTGGCGCAGCCGGAACGGAGGCTCCCCTCCTTCGGCCAATTGCTCCGCAACAGCCGGCGCCGTTTCCAGCAACAACTCGTGGACGGGTTCAAGCTCCTGGGCGGCGAGATTCATCCGGCTTCCAACCGCGTTTTTCGGGACCAGCCGCGCCGCATGATGCGGGTCTTCCTTTACGCCCAGCAGCGCGGCCTGAAGTTGCACCCCGACCTGGCGCAATTGATTCGCAACCAGCTTTCCCTGGTGGACCGCGCGTTTCTGAGAGACCAGCACGTGCACGAAACGTTTCTGCAAATTCTCAACCAGCGCGGCGACGTGGCGCCGATTCTGGAAGTCGGGTTTCTCGGCAAATACCTGCCGGAGTTCGGCAAGTTGACCTGTCTGGTGCAACACGAGTTCTACCACCAGTACACCGCCGATGAGCACACCCTGGTCTGTCTCGAACAACTGGACCGGATCTGGGAAGCAGAGCATCCGCCCTACCGCAATTATTCGGAGATTTTCCGCAGTGTGGAACGGCCCTTTGTGCTTTATCTGGCGTTGCTGCTCCACGACGCGGGCAAAGCCGTGCGCGTCGGCAAACATTCTGAAATCGGCGGCCAACTGGCGCTGAACGTCGCCAGGCGCCTCGGTCTGGATGGCGCCACCACCCACACGCTGCGCCTGATCATCGAGCACCACCTGACGATGAGCCAGATTTCCCAGCGCCGCGATTTGGACGACCCGACCGTCATCCGCAATTTTGCCGCGCAAATCCAAAGCGCCGAGAACCTGAAGCTGCTCACGCTCCACACCTTTGCAGACACGCTCGGCACGAGCGACAAGTTGTGGAACGGATTCAAAGATTCGCTGTTGCTGCTGCTCTTCCACAAAACCCTGGAGCAATTGACCGGGGGCACGGCGTTCATCCGCGCGGAGGAAAAGCAGCGCGAGTTGCTCACCGACGAAGTCCGCAGGCGCATGCCCCAGACCGTCAGCGAGGAGGAATTGCAGGCGCACTTTGCGAGCCTGCCCCCGCGCTATTTTCAGATCCATCCGGCCCGGGAAATTCTGGCCGACGTCACCGTGACTCACCTGTTCATGCGCCAGCAAATCGCGGAGGAGGACAAGGCGCTGGAGGCGGTGGTGGACTGGCACAATGAACCGGACCGCGGCTACACCGCGGTCAAAGTCTGCACCTGGGACCGGCACGGTTTGTTCAGCAAGATCGCCGGTTCGCTCACGGCCGCCGGCCTGAACATCCTGAGCGCGCAAATTTTCACCCGAAACGACAGAATCATTCTCGACACTTTTTTTGTGACCGCCGCCGGGACCGGTCTGCTTGCAAACAAAGAGGAACGCGAACGATTCGAGAAATACCTGAACCAGGCGCTGACCGGTGACCTCGACCTGCCCGCGCTCATCGCCCGGCAAAAAGTCGCACAGCCGCTCTACCAGTCGCTGGAAGGCGAGCGCATCCCCACCCTGATTCGCTTCGACAATGATACTTCCGACACGCGCACGGTCATCGACGTGGAAACCGAGGACCACGTCGGCCTGCTCTACACCATTTCGCAGGTGCTGGCCGAACTCGATCTGGACATTTACGTGGCCAAAATCAGCACCGAAAAAGGCGCGGCCATCGACAGCTTTTACGTGAGCGAAGCGGGTGGCGCCAAAATCCTCGAGCCGGAGCGCCAGCAGGAAATCGGGCGAAGACTTCGATCGGCGATTGGCAGGTTGGAGGGCAATTGAAGCGTCAGAGTGCTCCGGCTCCGGCGTGGCGGCGTCCGGGCCGGTTTTGACCGTTCACGCTTCACCGCCTCCTTCCAGAATCGCCACTGCGGTCGCATAATTCTCAGTGTGGCTCAGGCTAAGGTGAAACGCTTTGGCGCCGCGCCGCTCCAAGAGGCTTTGGCCGCCGCCGTGCAGGATGACAAAAGGTTTGCCTGATTCCTCGCGGCCGATCTCCATGTCCTGCCAGCCGATTTGCCGGCCAATGCCGGTGCCGAACGCTTTGGAAATCGCCTCCTTCGCCGCAAAACGCGCGGCGAAGAACGGGGCGGGATTCCGGTGCGATAGACAATAGGCGATCTCCTCCGGCCGCAGAATTCGTTTCAGGAACCGCTCACCAAACTTCTCGCAGGAAGCACGGATACGTGCCACTTCGATGATGTCGATGCCGACGCCCAGAATCATCCGCGGTAGTTCTGCATCAATCGCAGCATTTCCTTCACGGCATTCGCCAGGCCGACGGTGAGTGAACGGCTGATGATGCTGTGGCCGATGTTGAGTTCGACCAGGTGGGGCACGTTCTTTAGTAACACCGGCACGTTTCCGTAATCGAGACCGTGTCCGGCATTGATCCGCAAGCCGAGCGCGTGCGCCCGTTTTGCTCCGGAAACCAACCGGTGCAATTCCGGCACCTCGGTGGCGTAAGCGTCCCAGCGGGCCGGCTTGTTCGCGCCTGGTTGCGGCTCGTCCGCCGCCGCCTCCCACCGTTTGGAAGATTCCTCCGCAAACGCGCCGGTGTGCAATTCGACGAACTGGCTGCCCACGCGCGCTGCAGCTTCGATTTGCGTCGGATCGGCCGCGATGAACAGGCTGACTTCGATTCCGGCATCGTTCAGCTCTTTGCGCGAGTCTGCGAGCGGGGCGATTTGAGCAGCCGCGTCCAGTCCGCCTTCGGTCGTGATTTCCTGTCGCTTCTCCGGCACGATGCAAACGATGTCCGGTTTGAGCTTCAGGGCGAGGCCGAGGATTTCCCTTGTGTTGGCCATCTCGAGGTTGAGTCGCGTTTTGACGGCTTCGCGCAGTTTCCAGACATCGCGGTCCTGAATGTGGCGGCGATCCTCGCGGAGGTGCGCGGTGATGCCGTGCGCGCCCGCGCATTCGCAAATCGACGCGGCCTCGACCGGGTCGGGCTCGCCGTGGCCGCGCCCGCGATAGCGCGCTTCGCGCAGCGTGGCAACGTGGTCGATGTTAACCCCCAGCTTAAGCATTGCGGCGAGGCTTTACTGTTCCGAAGGCTTTTTGGAAGGCGAGGTCGGAGCGTTGGCAGCTGGCGGCGGCACCATTGAAGCCGGTTGCAACGCCCGATCCGGCGGCAGTTCAAAGCCGAGCCTCGGGAAATGGATGCTTTCCAGCCAGCGCGTCAGCGCGACCAGTTCGACGCCCGTGAAACCGATCTGCGATTTGCGCACCAGAGACCATTCCTTCGGCGAGTCGGCGGTGATTTCCGTCACCGTATTGCCCAGTTTCGGTTCCATCGCCATCAGCCACGGCAGCCCTGCGGTATTGGTGGTGAACTGCGGTTTGTCGGCGAGCACGGCAAACAACTGGGCCATCACCCGCCATTGAAACAGTCTGGCCTCGCCAATTTCCCAATCGTAATAGACCAGTTTGGATTGGTCGCTGAGCTGCGAGAGCAATTCAGCGGGCGGCGGATTGGTCAGCGGCGAAGGCGGGAACAGCCCGCCGACCACAAGTTCCGTCCCTTGGTATTCTGCCGGACGCAGGAACGGCGTGATCATGGGCAACCCTCTCCAGAAAAGCTGGTGGCGATTGGTCAGCCAACTGACCTGGGTCAGGCCCGGGCGCTGCGAATTGGTGCCCAACAGGGGCGCCGCACGATCCTCGGCGCGTTGCAATTTGCTGGCCGCGTCCTTGAGCGGAAAGGCGATAAACGTCTGGAAGGGCACATCCCGCTGAAGGGGCTTACGCCCCTGCGCCCAAAGGAAAAGATCGTTCGGCGCCGGCGTGAGTCCCAACTGTTGCAGCAGCGCGCAATTCCTCAACCACGGAGAGACTCCGCGGGCGGCGGTAAAGCTGACCAATGGATCGTTGATGACGTTCGTGGGGATGTTCCACGGATCCAGCGGGCCGGTCACTGGCTCCGGGAAAACCATCCGCACGCTCGACCGCAGGTTTTCGCCCTTGCCGATAACGGACAATTCCGCGTGCGGCCATTGGATGGCGGGCGACAAGTCAAGCGCCGCGACCAGGCGTGGTAAGTTCAACTCGGTTTGGAGCCAATAATCAGAAGCGACCCTGATGGGACGACCCGCGCCTTTGATTCGACGCGCGGCTTCGCCAACCTCAGGCAAATCGTTTCGACCGATGCCCAGCACCAGCCATTGTCCGGCCTCCACGCAGCGCACCCGAGCGCGTGCGTCAGTCCCTTTGACTTCCCACGCGGCGAACCCCTCGACTGTGTTGGTCGCGGCAGCGCCCAGTCCCCATAGCCGCATCAGCTCTGTCAAACCTGCGCGCCATACCGGAAGCCGGTCGGCCGGCAACCGCACGAGCAGCGTCCATTCCGCCGTCTGGTCCGCCGGCCCTCGCACTTGCAGGAAGGATTCGTTCAGAAGCAGATCGTCCAACAACGGTCGCAACAGGGCTGCGCCGCGTTCGTCTTGAGCGGGAGCGACGCGCTCGCCGTAGAAGGTTTGGGGCGCATGGGCCAGTTTGTGCAACGTCTGTTCCGCGAAGCGTCTGGTTTCCGGCAGATTCCAAAGTTCCCTGAGTTTGGCGGCGTTTGAGTTGTTGGCCAAAGACGCTGTTCCGACGAAATGACAACGAACTAGAACTTCCATTTCCGCCCGGCGGCCGGCGTTCTCTTCAGCCGCTTTCTTTCGGCAACCGACGCCGCACGCCATGGCGGTCACAACCAGAATCGCAGTAAGATATCTCATAGCGACGGGCCACTCATTGCCAGAGAACCAGGGATTTAGCAAATCGAATAAAATCAAATTCGCGGCCTTTTTCCGGGCACAAGATTGGACTTTGAACTCGACTCCGGCGCAACGCCCTTGTTTCATCCCGCCGTGTCTGAAAAGGGTTTATTCTTCAAATACTGGCTGCCGGTCGTCCTTTGGATGGGACTCATTTTCTGTGGTTCAACCGACGTGCTTTCATCGCAACACACCTCCCGCGTCATCGGCCCGCTGTTGCGCTGGCTCAATCCGAACGTTTCCGAGGAAACCATCCGCGCCGTGCAAGCCGTGATCCGCAAAGGCAGCCATGTGACCGAATATTCCGTGCTGGCCCTGTTGCTCTGGCGGGCCCGACGAAAGCCGATGAAAAACGATCCACGCCCCTGGTCGTGGCGCGAAGCGGCTTTCGCCATTCTCCTCGCCGGAGTCTATGCGGCCACGGACGAATTCCATCAATCGTGCGTCCCTTCGCGAGGGGCTTCCGTCTGGGACGTGCTGCTGGACACCCTCGGAGCCACCGCCGGCATCGTCCTGCTTTGGCAGTTGGGGCGACGGCGCAAGCCCGGATAATCGACGATGAAACGTCCACTCGCAACGGTGGCGTTACTTTATGTCAGCGGTGTGTTGCTGGGAGAATTTCTCCCGCTACAATTGCCGGGGTTATTCGCTTTTTCCGTTGCCCTGGCTCTGACCTCGCTGGTTTGGGCCGCGGGGCGAGGTTACCTGCTCTGCCTGCTGGTGGCGCTCGCCGGCTGGACCAATATGGCGACGCGCACCGCGGTGCTTTCGCCATTTGACTTGCGAAGGCTGACCGGCGCTAACATCGAATACATCACGCTGAGCGGCACGCTCTGCGAGACGCCCGGCCAGCGTGTTTACGAACATCGCGGCCAGGAATCGTGGCACACACTCGCGAGGCTCGATGTGGACGCGTTGCAACGCGGAACCAACTGGCAGCCCGCCTTCGGACGGGTTGCGGTGACAACGCCTGGCGTATTGGGAACCCGTTTTTTCGGCGGACAAACCGTGGAAGTCACCGGCGTCATTCGTCCGCCAAACGGGCCGTCGGCGGAAGGTCTGTTCGATTATCGAACCTATTTGCGCCGGCAAGGAATTCATCACCAACTTCAGGTCGAGAGCACTAACGACTGGCGAGTCGTCCTGACCGCGGCAAGCCCGGCCGGGCCGCCGCTGGCGGACCGCTTTCGCGACTGGGCGCAAGCGACGCTTCAACGCGGCCTGCCGGACGAAGATGAATCATCGCGCCTGCTTTGGGCCATGGCGCTGGGCTGGACCACGGCTCTCACAGGCGAGGTGTCCGAGCCGTTTATGCGCACCGGCACGATGCACATCTTCGCCATCAGCGGACTGCACATCGCGCTGATCGCGGGCATTCTGGTCGCGTTGCTCCGCGTGGTGCAAATCCCGCGCAGTGTCTGCGGCTGGCTGGTCATCCCGCTGATCTGGTTCTACACCGCGGCCACCGGCTGGCAACCGTCGGCGATTCGCTCGACCCTCATGATGAGCGTTATCATCGTTGGCTGGGCGCTCAAACGGCCCAGCGATTTGCTCAATTCGCTGGCCGCAGCCGGTTTCATCATTCTGCTCTGGGACCCGCAACAACTGTTTCAAGCCGGCTTTCAACTCTCCTTTTTCGTGGTGCTCAGCATCGCTCTGCTGTTGCCGCCGATCGAAAAAATTCTCAAGCACCTTTTCCAAACCGACCCGTTGCTGCCGCCGGAATTGCGACCGCGCTGGCGTCGCTGGCTCGATGGGCCAATTCATGTGGTGACCGCGAGTTTTGCCACTTCGCTGGCGGCGTGCCTTGGGTCGCTGCCTCTCATTGCTTATTATTTTCATCTGATCACGCCGGTCAGTCTGTTTGCCAACCTGGTCATCGTCCCGCTCAGCAGCCTGGCGCTGATGTCCAACCTCGGCAGTCTGCTTTGCGGCGGCTGGTGGCCGGGTCTCGGCGAACTGTTCAACCACAGCGGCTGGCTCTGGATGGAGGCCATGATCAGGCTCAGCGAATGGTTCGCCGCGTTGCCCGGCGCTTATTTTTACGTGAAAGCCCCGGCCTGGCCCGGCTTCGTCCTTTATTACACGCTGTTGTTCGGGATGCTGACCGGCTGGTTGTTCGCGCCGCGCCGACGGATCGTGTCAGCGGTTGCACTCAGTCTGCTCGGCGCAGCCGGTCTCCTTCTGTGGAACCATCATCGAAATGACACGCGCATCACGGTTCTTGCGCTCGGCGGCGGTGATTCGATTTACGCCGATGCCCCCGGACGCGGGAATGATCTGTTGATTGATTGCGGCAATGAATCGGCCGCGCAATTCGTCGTAAAACCGTTCCTGAGAGGACAAGGCGTGAACCGCTTGCCGCAATTGTTGCTCACGCACGGCGACTTGCGCCATGTCGGCGGAGCGACCAACATCGCTGACACCTTCGCCGTCTCAAACGTGCTGATCAGCAGCGTGCGTTTCCGTTCGTCTGCGTACGGCCGAGCCACTGAGACTTTGGGTTCATCGCCCCGACGCCTGCGGCAGGTCAATCGCGGCGACCCATTCGGCAACTGGACGGTGTTGCATCCCGAGGCGCAGGATCGTTTTCCGGAAGCCGACGACAACGCGATCGTGCTGCGAGGAGAATTCCACGGCGTCCGCGTTTTGCTCTGTTCGGATCTGGGCCGGCCCGGGCAAAGGGCCCTGCTCGAACGCGAGAGTGATTTGCGCGCCGAGGTGGTCGTCTGCGGTGTTCCCGCGCGCGGCGAGCCGCTCGGTGACGCGCTGCTCGACGCAGTCCAACCGCAAGTCATTATCGTCAGCGCGAGCGAAGTGCCCGCGCAGGAACGCGCGTCGAAGGAACTGCGCGAGCGGTTGGAGCGCCGAGGAATTCCGGTGTTCTACACCAGCGACGATGGAGCCGTGACCATCACCTTGCGCCCGAAAAGTTGGGACGTGAGGTCGATGAGGGGGAAACGGTTTTCGTCAGCCGGGACGTGAGGGACCGGGCTTTGGAAGGCTCTCCGCTCGACCCTGTTTGTTCAACCACGAAACATTCCTGGTTTCGGCCCGCCCATTTTGGCCATCAACTTCTGGAACCTGCCCATTTTCTTCATCATCTGCTGCATCTGGCCGAACCGATTCAGCAGCGTGTTCAACTCGGCGACGCTGACGCCGCTGCCTTTGGCGATGCGCTGCCGCCGCCGCGCGTTGAGGATTTGCGGGTTGCGCCGTTCCAGTGGCGTCATCGCGCAAATCATACCCTCCATCCGTTTGAATTCCTTCTCGCTCTTGCTCAGGTCGGCGCTCTTCATCATCTCCGAGCCGCCCGGCAACAGGCCGACCAGATTTAAAATCTTCCAGTGTGAACTGGCCTTTGCGCATCTTTTCTTCCATGCGCCTGGCCTCGTCGAGGTCCACTGCTTCAGCGGCTTTTTCCACCAGGCTGACGACGTCGCCCATGCCCAGGATGCGCTGGGCCATGCGTTCGGGATGGAACGGCTCGAAGTCCTCCAGCTTCTCGCCAACGCCGACAAACTTGATCGGTTTGCCGGTGACGGCCTTCAAACTGAGGGCCGCGCCGCCGCGCGCGTCACCGTCGAGTTTGGTGAGGATCGCGCCGGTGATGTTGAGCGCCCGGTCAAAATGCGTCGCGACGTTGACCGCCTCCTGCCCGGTGGCGGCGTCAAGCACGAGCAAATTTTCCTACGGCTTGACAAGGTCGCGCAGGCGAACCAGTTCCTGAACCAGCGGCTCGTCGATGTGCAAACGTCCGGCGGTGTCGAAAATGAGTATGTTGCGATTGTTCGCCCGGGCGAAGCCGAGCGCCTGGCTGGCGATTTTCAGGATGTCGGTTTCGCCGCGCTTGACGAACACGGGAAGCAAAGGTGCGCGGCCTTGTCTTTGGAGCAGCCGCGCGAGCTTGCCACTGGAGGTGGTCTTGCCGGAGCCGTGCAGACCGAGCATCATCAGGCAGGCGGGGTTGCCACTCAGTTGAAGGCCGGCATGTTGCGAGCCCAGCAGTTCGACCAGTTCGTCGTGGATGATTTTAATGACTTGCTGGCCGGGTTGGATGCTCTGGATGACCTGCTGGCCGATGGCCTTTTGTTTGACCCGCTCGATGAAATCGCGGGCGACCTTGAAATGAACGTCGGCGTCCAGCAAAGCCATCCGAACCTCGCGCAGCGAATCTGAAACGTTGGATTCGGAAATCTTTCCCAACCCGCGCAGGTTTTTGAAAACATTCTGGAGCTTTCCGCTCAGTGAATCGAACATGAACCAAAGGTAGAGTTCAAAGTTGAAAGTTCAAAGTTGAAAGTTGAAAGTGCGGATGGGCCGACCTCACTGGACTGCGAAACTTTGAACTTGAGCGGCGCGGTTTGGTTTGGGTTTAATCGCCGTCCCTGCGACAGTGGTCAGCGCATGGTAGGATACCCAAGTGGCCAACGGGGGCAGACTGTAAATCTGCTGGCTTACGCCTTCGCTGGTTCGAATCCAGCTCCTACCACCACCCTTCATATTCAACGCGGAACAGCGGTTTAATCGCGTATTTAAAGGCGCTTCGTGACGCAAGGCACGTTTGGTATAGTGCGCTTTTGTGCTTCTCCCGTCTCTTGCGTTCCTTTCAAAATGGACCGAAGAAAGTCATACAAAAAGAATACAATGCTTTCCGGTAAGTTGAGCCAACAAAGATGCGAAAGCGCGCCTATTGGTCAAATTGCGGCATCTGGCGATTCGGCGGGGCCTCGGTGTGGCAAATTCTTCCGAGCACAGGTTGGGAGGAGATCTTGTAGTGAAGCTCGTTGGAACGGCGGCGTGAGGTTGACACTCACGAGAAAAACAGACGAGTCACCAGCTGATAAACACGTTCGCTTGCGGAGAACGGGGGGTCCAGAAAGCCCGCGGTAATGGCAGTGCCCAACGGCTTACCCGGTTCTGCCTGCACGCTAGCCACGTCTGGATGACGGCCTTACGGAAATTGCCGTCGCACTGGACGTTTTATGGCGTCGATGCGCAATAAGCAGGATCTCACTTGGAATTTCGCGGTACGTGCCGGAGCGTTGATGAATGCCAGTCCGCTTCTGTTGGGATGTTGGCGAGGAAGACGACGCGTTTCCGCAGCAGGGGAGCTGGGGCCGGAGGAAATCGCGGAGCGACCGAGCCAAGCTCCCACGGAAGCCGCCGCGAATGCGCGACTGTCATCGCCGTGACGAGTGCGAGTGACGTGGTGCCGCGCGGACGAAGGAGCACGGAAACGAACGAGCATTGGTCGCGGCGGTGTTAACGATTCAGTTCCGTGGAAACCACGCGTTGGTCACGGCGGAACTGCACCTGAAAATGCACCGCGTCCTTTGTTTGTGATTAGCGCGGAGCTGCCGCGTCGTCCTGAGTTGTGGCGGAAGCGAGTATAAGCACGGCCAGAGACAGAGGTCGTATTGTTCGGTGTGATGGATCAGCACACCATTCGCAAATTTCTCTCAAACTTTCTAAAAAATCGGCAAATGGGACTGTAAACAACATCAGGCGACGACCAGCAACGTATCCAAAAACGTATCCAAAGCCCGATGCGAGAAACTCAAAGCACCAATAGCTAAGAATTAATCGCCGGCCGTCTCTATCAGAGCGAATCGAAATGCAACTCGCTAGATTCAGGTTTTCGTTTTGAGCGATTTCCCACCCTTTCTCGAACTTTCTTTCGTCGCGCTGAACCCTTTGACAATACGGGTGATAATTGACTTTTTGAGCTTCCGCATGGAGCAATCGAGCGGAAGGTGAAACCAGCACAAAAACTAGCACAACTCAGAAATGCAATCTTGCATGGCGGGTGTCGCGAGCGCCGAAGTCTGTCGCGGCGCTGATGTTCATTCGTCTTGCGGGAACGCGCGTCACTTTGGACACGCTTGCCGAGCCGTTCCCCCAGGGCGCGACAGCGGAGGAAATCACCGAGAAATATCCCGGTCTCTCGCTGGCGGACAGTCTATTCGGTATTCGGGTATTTGCTTCGACATCAGGCTCAGATCTCCACTTATCTGGATCAGCGGAAGGAGCGGCGAGACACCGTTCGCAGCGAAAACGAAAGGCGCTTTGACTCGCAAGGCGTGCGGGCCCGCCTCCTGGCGCGGCGGGTTTCTGGCGGACGACCAGGCATGATTGGCCTCGCCTTCGACGAGAACTTCAACAACGACATCCTTCGCGGACTCTTGCGGCGCAATCCGCAGTCTGGATTTGGTTCGCATCCAGGACGCCGGATTGTCGGGTCAGAGCGACGAGACGGTGCTGGCGTGGGCGGCGCAACAAGGTCGCGTGCTCGATTGGGTTTCGGCGATGCCCGATGCGATGGCCTTCACTCGGAGTAGGTCAGGCAGATCATTTATAGAAATGTTTGTCACGGGCATCCGGCTCACGCATCATAAGGACGGACGTTGTCGTTGGAATCCTATGAACAAGCCAGGCCGCAATGATCCCTGCCCCTGCGGCAGCGAAAAAAAATACAAGCAATGCTGTCTCTCGCGGGAGCAAGCCGCCCGGCCCCGCGCGGGCGCCCTGGAGCGCGATGAACCGTTTATCGCTGAACTTCGGCCCGATCTGGACGAGGCGGTGGATCGTGTGCTCCGCCGGCTGGAACAGGGCGCGGGAACGCGGATCGAATCTGAAATCGCGGCGTTGTTCGAGGAAAACCCCGACTATCATTTGACCAATTACGCCATGGGGGTTTATCGGGCAATGGTCATTAAAGATCCGGCGGGGGCCATCCGGTTTTTTGAAAGGGCGGTGAAAATCCTCCCGCCTTTCCCCGAAGCGCATTTCAACCTGGGCAACGCCGCCCGGCAGGCATTCGACATTCCCAAAGCCGTGGCAGCGTATCGGGCGGCCGAGCGATACGCTCAAGACGAGGGGATTGCGGAGATGGCGCGGAAGGAACTTCAGTGGCTGGAGAAGATTCTGCTCAAGACCACTGCTTTCCCGACCCTGGATGCTTATGTGGCCAACGCCCAACTCTTTGATCGCGCGTTCCAGTTCCTGACGGACCGGCAATTCGAGCAGGCGGTCGAATTGTTCAAGCGCGTTTTGAGCGAGAATCCGACACACGTTCAATCCTACGGAAACCTGGCTCTGGCCTACGCCGGATTGGGCCGGCGGTCCGATGCCATGGCGTGCTTTGATCGCGCTTTGGAGCTGGACCCTCGATATCAGCCGGCGCTTTTGAACCGGCACGTGATGGCGCAAATGCGGGAAGGGGAGCCGTTCATCCCGGAGGCAGTCCAAGAGGTGCAGTTTTATGCCGACCGACTTCGCAACCAGCCCGGCCACGGCGGTTCAGACGCCGCGCGAATTTGACGGCAGTTTCGTCCGAGAGCGCGTGGAACAACCAATGGGAGCGGCTCGCTGCGCAGACTGCATAGAACAAACCTCATGAACTTTTGGATGATGTAGGTCCAGAAGCAGCGAAGCAAACTGCCCGACGAGCCAGAGAATGCCGGTGATCAACAACTCGACCGTGAACTGGACGCTCTATTGTTGCGCGAAATTCAAGCATCGGGTTTGTTTTCAGGAACGGCACGGTCCGCCCCGAATCGGAATGAGCTTGTCTGCCTCGGGCGGCCCGGACATCCTCAGCGCCCCTTGAAAGCGCTGTGAACAAATTCCCCTTCCAAGTCAGTGTAATGTGCTCGGTAACGCTGTCGGTCGCCAACATGCTGCCCTAATGTTCAATGACGTGAATATAAACCAAGGCGTTCGTTGTTTTCTTGAACCCATACATGTTAACGATCCAGCGATCGTAGCCCATGTTCGCAGACATGTACATCGGCTGTGAATTTGTTTCAGGTTGCCACCAAATAGCAAGTTTGGTCGAGTTCGGATGGGCCATAATTCTCGAAGCATATCCGGAAGGCGAAAAGAAAAAGTCCGGTGTGTGTTTTCTCTGGCTTAACAGAAGCGACCAGTTTTCCAATGCGGAAATATCAGACTCTTCTTCCAGAAAATATTCTTTCCAACGCCGTATATGAAGAGGAGACCCCACAACCCCACCCGACGCATTCACGGTTCGCCACGAATTCGTAAGGTCCAGGGAAAAGCCCGACTTCAAAATCTCATGGACTCTCCGCTCAACCTCATGGCTCGCTATTCTCAATCTAGAGAGACAACACCCGACTCTCCTGGTTGAGTGGAGTTGCATATTGTCCGCGCAAAGTCGTTGAGAATAGCGTCTTCGTATTGCTCCATGTCGCTTTTGATTGCATCATCTGTCAGAGACAGATTCTTACCTCGCCAAAGAGGTAATGCCCAACGAGCTTCCAGAACAGCCCACCGCTACTCGAGAGGCCAAGAGGATCAGATCCTGTGAGAGGATTGTTAGAGACAAAGTTATATAGGTTGATACCGCCTTCTTCCTGTATAGGATCCCGGCTTAACCATCTGCCGCAGACCGTTCGCGGATAACCGTTGCCGATGCCATCAACCACCCGCGATTTGTAGCGACCACTGAACAAATGTCCGAACAACCGGTGTCGGCGATTGAAGCGGGAGCTGCAGGTGCCCGGAAACCATTTCATGCCCGCAACCAGGTTGGGCTTGGGGGTTTCAAGCACCAGGTGAAAATGGTTCAACATCAAGCAATACCCATGCGCAGTGTTTCCAGAAAACGTCTCCGATCCTGCGCGTCTTTGAAAAATTGGTTCCCGTCGATCCCCTCGATTCATGATGTGATAGATCGCAGCCCGGGTACTGGACTCTCGGTTTTCGCGCCATGCGCGCCGAATGTAGCCAGACATCCGGCAGCGTCAACGAAGAAATTCTACAATAGCTGGGACTGACACCTTTTCAGGGACTGACACCTTTTCACCTTTTTGTAGCTGGGACTGACACCTTTTTGACATTCACCTTTTGTGACACCTTTTGGGACTGACACCTTCTCTTTTTTGACACCTTTTTCTCTACGAATGGGCGGCTAAAGGCTACATTCGATCCGTCTCCATTCGTGAACCTGGCCGGCTCAAGGGCGTCCGACTTTTTCATCTCGCCAGCATCCTCGCGTTTATCGAACGATGCGCGGCAGGCGCCTTCACGCCAGGAACACGTCGGCAGACACGCCAAAATGCCGGGCCAGAGTGCGGACGTGGTTGAGCGTTAGCTTGCGTTCGCCGCGTAGAATCATCGCACCCAGCGTCCGATGAACGCCTAACAGCCGCGCCAGGTCCGCCGCGTTCATACCACGCGCGTCCAGTAGGTGCTGCAACGCTTCCAGCACTGAGACTTTCGGCGCTTCCACACGCTCCTTTTCGTAGTCTTCAATCAAACGGCAAAGCAGGTCAAAGTAGTCCTCTTGGTCTGCTGTCAGCTTGTGACCGGCCATCGCGTCAGTGATTTCGATCACGTTTTGGAACTCCACCTTGTCATGGATGGGGCGCGGCGTGAGAATCCGGCAAAGCCCGGCGTAGTCTTTTGGCAGTCGGGCAAACTCGACTTTTGCGTGTGTCGTTTTCATAACGTGTCTTTCCAGCGGGCTTTGCTGTACTCCGCGTGTGTCAGGAAGCGCAAGGTATAGACGATCTGGCGGTTGAAATGCGCCGCCACGATCAGCCGGTAGTCGTTGCGACGGATGTTGAACACGAGCACCTGCCGCCCGCTACGGACTTTCACGGCGTCCGTGTCGGGATACGTCCGCCGCACCTCCACCAGATTGCGCCATGCCGCCGCTTTGACGAACTTGCGCCAAGCATCCAAGTGGTGAGCTGCGGGAGGATGTTCCCGCCCTGCTGCCACCAGGAACGCCTCTTTAATGATGCGCACCGAGACAATTTGTATTCACGCGGCGATTTCGTCAACGCACGAATGACACGGGCGAACACCGCTGACACGGATGGATGTGTTGCCACTGCACGTTGCCACCAGCCTCCATTTCTAACATAACTTATTGATTATCAAAATGGTGGAGCCGAGGGGAGTCGAACCCCTGACCTTCTCATTGCGAACGAGACGCTCTACCAACTGAGCTACGACCCCATGCAATTCTATTTCAACAAGTTAAGATGAATCGTTGGAAAGGTTAAAATTCTCCCTTCTATACTGCCCTTCTATACTGTATGTTGCGCCGTATGCAAAAGGACGCAGCGGCAAACGGGCAGACTCACGCTCGCAAAGGCGAGTTTCATAAAGTCGGCGAGAATCTCTACCGGTATTCATCGAACGACCGCTATTATGCGGTCTTCAGAGTCAACGGCAAGTTGATTTGGAAAAGCCTCAAAACCAGCGACCGGGAACTCGCCAAAAGGAAGTTGAAGGAGGAGCAGGAAAAACAGGGCAAGGTTGATCCTGAAGCGACGAAGCTGACGATGTCCGAACTGCTGGACCTTTATGAGAAGAGCCTTGAGCAATTCGATAACAAGACCCAGGCGACCCGCACGTGCATCCTGAATATTTTCAAACGAACTTGGGAGCAAAGTCTCGACGTGCCTGTGCAGAACATCACCGCCGCGCAATTGGAACTCTGGCTCGCAAGCACAAGGCGAGAATGAAGAAGGTCAGCTTCAATGAATACATCCGCTTCACCCGGCACCTGTTTGCCATCGGTCTCAAGGCGCGGGCGCTCAGCGAATCTCCGGCGGCCGGCTTCAAACTTCTGAGGCCCGAGGAGCCGATTCGTCAAACTCCAGACTGGGAGGAGTTTCAGGCCATTGTGAAGGACATCAGATCTCAGCAGTTCAATGCGGAGGCCCAAGATTCTGCTGATTTGGTGGAATTTATGGGGAGAGCCGGGGTCGGCACTGCTGAATGCGCGGGTCTGATGGGTGAGCACATCGACTTCGACGCAAAACGGATAACCCTCTATCGGTCCAAAACTGACACGGGATATAGGATCC
>QHPW01000329.1:6047-12682 GCA_003219675.1 Verrucomicrobiota bacterium | reverse complement strand
AGTGCCACTGGTCCCGACGGCGGGTAACACAAATCGGGGATGCTCCACAGCCAGCTCGTTCACATCAGCCGGGACATTCGGCAAGACAGCCAGCCCGGCGCTGTCACTCACGGCCTGGAAGTCGGCAACCTGTTGGCCCCAGGAAAACAACTTGCCCGATCCCGACAGGAGCCGGTCCGATGTGTCGTAGCAATCGCTCATCAGGATGTTGGCTGCCCATTCGCCATAGCGAACGTTGGGCCAGGTCATGACGCGCGCATCCTTCAAAGGGCGGCCCTTATCATCGGTCACCTGGACTTCCAGGCGCGCGGTCGGCTCCATTCCGATGGTGATGGTGAGGTCGTTCGTGCCCAGCAAATGTTTCTGTGGATAACGCATCTGGAACTGTCCGGGACCGTTTGTGCTGACGAACCCGTCGCACAAGGCGACGATTTCCAGATCCCCAGCGGGCAGGGAGCCGATGGAAAAGCTCCCATCCTCGCGCACCGGCGCCCAACCATGCCATTGCGGAGGTAACTCTTGAGGATTGCTCCCCCTGGGCCAGAGGTGCGCGACGACGCGTCCGTTCTTCACAGGGCGCGGCACCGTGTTGTCGAGTTGACCGCGCACGGTTAGTCCGCGTTTCAGGTCCACGACCAGTTCATTCGTCTGCCCGGTCGCTGCGGTAATCGCGATGACATCGCTAAACCAGGCGGAACCTTCTGAATCGAACTGAACAGCCCGGACCGTGTGTGGATTGGCGGAAAGCCTGCGCGTGACGATCACCCCCGGCTCAGGACGAATCCAGAAATGGGTGTCCTCAGACGACAGACCCGACACCTGCGCGAACAAGCGCGCGTCTCTGGACATTTCGCTGCCGGGGCGGACCGAGATTCTGAGAATCGCCCCCTTCTGAAGCACGACTGGTTCAGGCCGGACGATCAGGGCCTTGTGCCGAATCCGGTTCCAAACGTAGTCGGCCCATTCCCGCCATGGCGCTCCAGTCGGCGGCGCCATGGCGATGATGCGCTCCGGCCGGTCCGGGACGAAGTCCGGGTGATTGACTGAAAGACAGAGCGTCCCGGTTTCAATTCGTTCGAACACGTATTGAGGGTAAGGCACACGGGCGTACCCGTCATGGTCGGTAGTGACCGGAGGATTCGGCACCCCGTTGAGATCCATCCTCCAGCTGTACCACCCCGATACGTAAGGGCCGGGTTTGGTGCGCAGACCCTCTGGCAGAACGACCGCGCCGGCGATCGGTCTGCCGGCCGCATCCACGACCCTTATCAACGCTACCGGATGCTTGGGTGCGGTAGCGATTAACACCATCAACACCACGACGAAGAGCAATGCGGCCAGGGTTCTCAGCCGTCGGGGGATTGGTCTCATAAATCTGAAAGGGTGCGCTCCCCAATTGATTTCACGGCTTCGCCGCCAGGGAGGCGCAGACCAGTTCCCTGTCGTTGCGCGCAAAGACACACCGATTCGCATAAACCGGCGGAACCCACGCAAACTTCCGGGTCCCCAAATCTGAGGTGGGTTCGAGCAGATGCACACGGCTGATCTCGCGGTAACCGCCGGGGGTGAGTCGTGCCAGGATCAAGTTCCCTTCGTCGGTAAAAAGAAACGTGGCATCGCCATTGGGTGTCAGGTGGATGCTGGCGCCGAATTTCAGCTCCATCACATGGGTCGTCCCCCAGACCTGCCTGCCGGTGCCAGCGTCCAGGCAGACCAGTTCGCCGTTGGATTTGGCCGAGTACACGTAATCGCCCTGCAAGAGGGGGTTCGACGTATTGCTCAAAATTCTTTTGGAGATTCCCAGCGATTCCGGCCAAAGCACCTTTGCTGTCGGCGTGCGGGCGTCTAATTCCAACATCAAGCCGGAAATCAGCAGCCGATTGTTCTGAACGACCGGAGTGGGGATTGAATCGTTGCTGCTCGTCACCATCGCTTCCCGCCACCAGGTCTCGCCGGTCGCAGGATTCAAGGAAGTCACGGACTCGCCGGTCCAGACAATCAATTGCCGTTTGCCGCCGGCGACAATCATCAAAGGTGAACTGTTAGACACGGAGTCATCCAACGCCTTCCAAACCTCCTTTCCCCTTTGCTTGTCGAGCGCAATGACACACGCGCCAGGTCTGGCTCCGGTGAAAAGAATCAAAAGATTCCCTTCAATCAAGGGTGACCCGCGACAAATCAACTCGCGGATTTCGTATTTCCGGCCCAACGATATTTCCCAAATGACTTTGCCGCTCCGCGCGTCCAGACAATCCACCTGGCCGTTTCGGCCGAGCGAATAAATTTTTCCGTTCTCGACGATCGGTGTCGCGGCCGGACCGCCGCCGTGCTCGGGGATAAAAGCCCATTCCGGGTAAACTAATTCGGAGGCATAACTCCAGAGCCGCTTGCCGGTTGATTCCTTAAGGCATTGGATGCGCTCCCAGGCCCTGGGTTTCTCCAACCGCATGTCGGTCACGTAAACCCGGCCTCGGACCACCACCGGACTTGACCAACCTGGCCCCACCGGCGCGCGCCAGCGAATCTTCAATCCTTCGGCCGGAAAAGTTTGCAGAATGCCGGTTTCGTTCCAGACACTGTCGCGGTTCGGTCCGCGGAACTGCGGCCAATCGTCCGCCCGCGCCGCGAAGGTGAATGACACCCACAAACCCAGCGCGGCTGGCAGTCGAAACGGAACGCGGACTTTAATCCGCCTCAAGGCCCCAAGAGCACGAGCGCCACAAAGACGCCGACGCCCCTCGCAGGACCGAGGGTGAAGCGGCGTGAACGCCGCGCTCCAGTTGATCCTGGCTCCGGCGCTCATCTGAAAGAGTTCTCGACAATGCATGGTCAGGACGACGCCGGGAGTCTGACAGATTCCCCGCGCGATGGAAGGGCCCTTGCAGGACGGTCCAGGCGCCTGACCCACCTGCGCCCTGAGCCGATGAACTAATCCGGCCATTGCCAAGACAATCTCCGGCACCCTTCGGCTGGCCAACACAATCAACCCAACCACGAACCCAATCGCAACCGTTGAGGTTGGGCGCAGTTTCTTGCAACGTTAGGCACGGGCGCCCATGCGCCCTGCAAGAAACTGATGCGCCCGTTGAGGTGCACCGCGCCGTTTCGCATTCGACTTTCGCGCGACGGGATGCAAAAGTCTCGTCGGTCATCCGGGTAATGTCCTGATTTGGTGGCGGCGGTGCCGCGGCACCACCGTGCGCCGCGGCAGCAGCGCACCCACCTTAAGCAGATCAGGACACTGCCTTCATCCGCGCTGCCTTGAACGGGAAATGGATGACGGCAATGCTATGAAACAAATACTCTCCTTGCTCGTTTGCCTGATCGCAGTGGCCGGCCAGTCGTCGGAAAACTGGCCCATGTTCCGCGGACCGAACGGTTCCGGCGTTTCTGGCACCGCCCGGCCTCCGCTCAAGTTCGGCCCCGATGAAAACGTTTTGTGGCAGGCGGAAGTGCCTTCATCGCCTTCCTCGCCGTGCGTTTGGGGCGAACGAATCTTTCTGACCACTTTCGCCGACGGCAAGCTGGAGACACGCTGCTACTTGAGCAACGACGGCAAGCTGTTGTGGGCCCATCCGGTTCGTGCGGCCTGGTCTGTTATGATCTGGACGGGCGCGAGCTCTGGCGGCATCCGTTGCCCGTGGTCGAGACCGATGGAGGATTTGGTTCCGGGACCTCGCCGTTGATCGCCGGCAATCTCGTGATCCTGAACCGCGATCAGGCGCGGAATTCCTCCCTGCTCGCGGTCAATCTGGAGACCGGCCGGAAAGCCTGGGAAACCGCGCGACCCGAAGCGCGCACCAGCTATGGCACGCCGATTGTCTGGGCAAATAATGGAAGCAAGGAGGTCGTAATGCCTGGTGCGCTGTTGTTGAAAGGATACGATCTGACGACGGGTGAAGAGCGTTGGAGCGTCAGCCGCGTCGCGCATGTCGCGTGCACCACGCCTGTCCTGGGCGATGGGCTGCTTTTCTTCGCGGCCTGGGGGCCCGGCAAAGGGGACTCTCCCTGGCCGTCCTGGAAGGATTTCGCGGACAAGTATGACAAGAACGGCGATGGCAGCATCACACCGGACGAACTCGAGCCGGCCATGCGCGGATTCTACAAAGCCATCGACTCCGACCATGACGGGCGCGTCACCGAGAAGGACTTCGAGCTTCTCGCCAGTTATACGGCCAAAGGAGAGAATGCCCTCATCGCCGTCAAGCCCGGTGGCCGCGGGGAGATCACCGACTCGCACGCGGCGTGGAAAGCGAATCGCGGATTGCCCTACGTGTCGTCGCCTGTTTTCTATCAGGGCCGCATTTACCTTATTAAAGACGGCGGCATGGTCTCGTGTTTCGACGCGAAAAACGGAACGCCGTTCTACACGCAGGAACGGCTGGGCGCGATCGGAAGCTATCACGCCTCGCCCGTAGCCGCGGACGGACGGATCTACGCGGCATCGCTCGACGGCAAAGTGACCGTTTTCAAGGCGGGCGGCGAGAGGCCTGAGGTCCTGCATCAAACCGAATTTCACGAGCGAATCGCCGCCACCCCCGCGCTGGTTGGACCGAGGCTCTATGTGCGGACCCAGACAAAACTCTACGCGTTCGGCAAATGACTCCCATGCTTTTCGAACGAGTGATCGAGTCGGGGGTAGAGTCAAGATGCGTCCCTGCGCCCATCGCTCGATGGATTATGCTTAACAAACCCAAACAAATCTGCTTCACTCTGGAACGTCGGTTGAAACAACTCAATATGCCCGTTGGATTTTGAACAAGATGCCGGGGGTCTCTGGCATAGGAGGTGTTGAATGCTTCTCAAGCTGTGGTTGTGTGTTCACGTCAGGGGTTTAGTGCTCCTGCCTGTCATCGCTGTTGGGGCTGCTTGCAAGCGCTGCGGCTCCCCGGCCTCACTCTGCTTCTTCCTCGCGGCATTGCTGTTGCTTCCTGCCGGCGATGCGATCGCCCAAACGACACTGCCGGTCGATCACTTCGACTTTTCGACGATCACATCGCCCAAGGTTGGCTATGTTCCGTTCAGGGTAATCATCACAGCGAAGGCGGCGAACGGCACGACAGCAAGAAATTTTGCCGGCACAGTGCAATTGACGGCGGCGGAGGCGGGCGGGGCAGTGCCTGTGGAAGCGTTGACGCCTTTGCAGTTCACCAGCGGTCTCTGGGCGGGCGTTATCAGCGTGAACACCAGCAACGCAACCTCGGTGACGCTCACGGTGGCAGACACTGCCGGCCATCGAGGCGACGCCGGACCGATCACAATTCAGGCGCCGCCGTTCCGCATTATCGATCTGCCAGTTATCTCACTCGCAAGCGACCGGGTCCGCGGACTTCTCTACGCCAGCCTGGGACCGCCGAGTCCCTTCGCAGGACAGATCGCGGTCATTGATCCGGCGACGGGTCTGGTGCAGGACACAATCCCTGTGCAGGGCGGGGCAGGACGCCTGGAACTGGCTCATGACGCCAGCGTGCTTTACGCGGCCACCCGAAGAATTGGTGTTGGACCTTGGCGAATGGGAGCCAGGTTCGCCGAACTACGTCGATGACATGGCGGTGGCGCCGGGCCATCCGGAGGTCCTGGCCGTGACCAAGCAGCGCCGCCACTTGAGTCCACGGTTCACTGCTTTGTCGGTATTCGACGCTGGGGTGGAGAAGATGCCGGCGGCCCCGGCGTTCGTCGAAGCCAATGTGGTTGCCTTCGGCGCGACCGCAGACCGGCTTTACGCGTATTACAACGAATCGACCGCTTACAGCCTGCTCCGGCTGGCTGTCACCCCAACCGATCTTCAGCTTTCATCCTCGCAGAGGAATTTGATTAACGGGTTCGATGCTCGGATTTATTATTCGGCCGGCCGGCTTTACGCAACGACGGGACGTGTGGTTGATCCCGAGACATCGACGTTGCTCGGTGAGATTCCGGGCGGGGACAAAAGCGCATTGATACTGGCCCTGGCTGCGGCCAGGCGGGTGGTTTATCTGACTCCGAACTCCACGGGTTTCCTGCTGATCTATGACCTGGAAACGTTGCGTCTGGTGGGGACCGCGCCTTTTCCAGTGCCGCGCGGTCCGGGGTCCGGCCTCGTGGCCTGGGGCGAAAATGGCCTGGCGTTCCACGACGGCGTAAGGTTGGTGCTGCTGGAAAGCGAGTTGTTGCCGAGCGACCCGGCAGCGGACCTCGAAGTGACGGCGGTGACGATGCGCACGGGACCGGTGGCGATTGGCAGCGAGGTCGAGATGGAGGCGCGGGTCCGCAATCTCGGTCCGAACCCGGCGGCGAACGTAGTGGTGGTCGTGGACGGTCAGACAGATACGGTGCTCACCGCCGCCAGCGCAGACGGCGGTTCCTGCACGGTCAGCGACAGACAGGTTCGATGCGAGCTGCCCTCACTCGAGGCCGGGGCGGAGGTCCGGTTGAAATTTCAAGCCAGGGCAAACGTGATCGCCTGGTTCCCGTTCATCATCAGCGCAACCAGCCGGGCCGTGGATCTCGACGGCACGAACAACTCGGCGGCGGTCGTATTGACCGCTGCACCCTCACTCGGACCGCAGAGTTACGTCGTCTTCAGGATCGGCGTACGGGACCTCGTTGCGGACCCCCTGCGGGGACGCCTGCTGGCGAGCGCATCGGCACAAGCC
>QHPW01000329.1:0-6022 GCA_003219675.1 Verrucomicrobiota bacterium | reverse complement strand
TGGGAAACCGGCCGTCGCAGCTCGCCGTTTCTGACGATGGAAAATATCTTTATGTGGGCTATGACGGACTCTCCGAAGTACGGCGCTTCGAGTTGCCGCAGCTTCGGCGCGACCTGACGATTCCGCTGGGCGCGGACGGTTTTGGCGGAGTGCGCTTCGCCAACGACCTTGCCGTGCGCCCGGGGCATTCCTCCGAGGTAAGCGTGGCGCGTCGAACCGGGAACGGCAGTAATGGCCTGTCATTCTTCCGAGACGACCGCGCACTGGCCGAGGGCATCGGCCAGGGAAGCATCAGTTTCGTCGCGTTCTCCAGCGCCAGCCGGCTTTATGGCTATGGCGATTTGTTTGGATTGCAGCGACTCGAGGTGGATGACTCGGGGGTCCAGTCGCTCGGCTTTCTACAGAACGTCGCAGAGTCGGGAACCACTGGCTTCACGGTTGCAAACGGTCGCATCTACTTCCCCGGAGGGAGCGTCTTCGACGCCGAATCCGGCCAGGCCCTTGGGCGATTCAACGGACTGTCCCTTTCGGCCACAGCGCCGCTGGTCGATCCAGCGAGCCAGCGGGCCGTGTTCATTGAGCGAGGGTTCCTTGATTCGACGTTGGCGGCGTATGATGCGTCCACGTTCTCGCGCGTCGGGTCGAACCTGCTCGCGGGCGTCAGCGGCGCTGCTTCCAGCCTCTGCCGGTGGGGGGCGGACGGGCTGGCGTTTCGGACCGGCAGCGGCGTGGTGCTGGTGCGCACAACCCTGGCGGGCGTCAGCGAACAGCCGGCCCGCTTCGAAAGCGTCGCCGTTATCAGCGGGACGGTGGCGCTGCGGTTAAACGCCCAAACGCCGGGCCAGTACCAGCTCGAACACGCGCTGACGATTGGAGGTTCATGGTCTGGGCTTGGGCAGCCCTTCCCCGAGGGAGCACGCGAACTGCAATTTCCCGCGAGCACGGCGACTCAGGAATTCTTCCGGGTGGTTCGCCTGCCCTGAGCGGCGCGGATCCTCCCGGCTTTGAATTCAACCCGCGATGTCCGCGACCCCACGAAACGACTCCATCCAACGAGTGTTCCCGGAGGAGGCACCGCGGAGGGTTCGGTCATAAACGGAAGCCGAGCGAGCCGATCTCGAGGGGTCACCTCCTGTCCGCAAGCTTCCGATACACGTCGCGCGCCGCTTCGAGTTGCATCGCGACGTGGTCCTTGCCCGTGTGCATCCGGTCGCGGCGATTCAAGTCCGCTTCGAGCCGGTCAATCCAGGCCAGAAAGTATTCCGCGTCGGCCTTCGAGTCGAGTTTGCTGCCGGCGAGCTCGACGTAAACCGGGTTCGCGTGCGCCTGTTGCGGTCCGACTGCGAAGTCAGGCACCGGCGGGCCGCTCACACGCGCGGCTACCCAGCCGGTGCGGTCAAGACGCAACTCGTGGTCGAGCGTGAGTTCCAGTTTGTCTTATCCAATGGCGCTTGCGACCAGCCGCCGGCGCGGACACGGATAATCTGCGGAGCGGTGAGTTTAATTGTGTCACCGGGCGCGGAGTCGCCGACGGTGAGTTCGAGCATCGGGCCGTTGCTGATGAACGAGCGACCCGCGCGCTCGCCATCAATCCAGGTTTTGTAGTCGAACTTGTCTGGCAGGCGCACATAGCAGCGGCCCCAACCCGGAGGCGAGCTGTTGATGCGGTTCAGGAAGCAGTCCGTGCCCGCGGTCGCCGGAACCTGGAAGCCGCAGTTGAGGACGCGATACCATAACGGCACGCTCGCCGCGTAGCCGGAGCCCATCACGTCGATGGTGTCAATGCGCCCTAGAGCCACGTCCACCGGGAGGCCCTTGGCGGAATAAGCGGTGCCGTATGGGTCATCGAGGTTGTTCGCGGGATGCGTATAGCTGGCGATGCCGCCCTGCGCGCGTGTGCGATCGGCCAGGTCGGCGTTGGTCGGGATGTCCCACGGGTTGGTCGTGTCCTTGAACCCGGTGAAGATGGGTTCCACGAGCTGGCCGAGGTTGCCGAAGGTCATGTGGCCCCAGATGGTGCTGCGGAACTCCTGGTTCCAGTAAAGCAACGTGCGCGGCGTCGAGCGCGCGTCGAGCCGGCCGCGGAAAAACTCGCGGTCGAACACCCCGTCACCGTCCGAGTTCGCGACCATGAGGTTGCACACGTTCAAGTCCTCGGCCTCGCACATGTCAAGGATGCTGGCGGGGGTGTTATACCAGGGGCCATAGCCGTAATTGGCGTGAATGTGGTTCTCGCCGGAGTACCAGCCGCGCGACCATGCGTCGGTCCAGCGCTCGAACTTGACTTCAAGAACCTCGCTCTTTCCGCGTTGTAATTCGATCTCCTTCCGGAAGACGCGGTGCTCCGGCCCGCGCCAGGCCATGATCTCGTAGGCGCCCGCCGGCAGGAGCAGCGCCGTCGATCCGCGCGTGTAGAAATGCATCCGTCCGCCGGTGAAGCGGTAGAGCGAACCGGCCGGCGCGAAGAACTTGCCGTCTTTGCGCTTCAGCGACACCTTCGCCGCGACCGAAGGTTTGTCCCGGTCGCCCACTTGCAGTCGCAGCAAGACGATCTGCTCGCGGTAGGCCCTTTCGAATTCCAGCTCCTCCACCGATAACGTCGTGTTCTCATTGTGAATGAAGTCCATCAACACGAGCGCAGTCGCGCCTTCAGGGTTCTCGGTGTGCAGGAGGAAACGGCCGTCGGTCTCGACAGAAGGCCAGTCCTCGTCCGCCTGGCCGGACGTGATCTTCTGCGCGTCGCGCTGCGGGTTGGCGAGCGGGATGTGCCAGAGATCACGGTGCGACGCGCCGAGGTCGGTGACGGCGTAGCAACCGGTTCCCTGCGCGTCCCAGGCCAGTTGATAAATGCGCGCGAGCCAGCGCGTGACGAGCTGCGGCGCGCCGCCGCGCGTCGAAAGTTTCCAGAGATCCGCGCAGGGGCCGTTGTTGCCACCCTGCTCGTCAGGCAGGTCCCGGTGCAGCGCGTAGAGCAGCCATTCGCCGTCGTGCGAAAGCGTGACCGGCATCTGCGGCGTCTGCCAGTTCTGCGGAAGCCCTTCGACCGGCGCGAGCGCACCGCTCGCCAGGTCGAGCCACGCGAGGCGGTTCGGCGCGCCCTCCTTGCTGAAGCGGGATGAAAGTGCAGCTTGCCTTGCGCGCGGACGGAGGCAGGCAACTTGCGGGCGGAACCGTCCTCGGCATTGATCCACTGCAATTGGCCGCCGAAGAAGTTCGCGGAGTTGATGAATGCTATGGTGGTCCCGTCCGGCGACCACGCCGGCTCGATATCGAAGCCTTCGCCTCGCGTGAGCACGGTCAGCGTGCCGCCCGACGCGCTCATCCGGCAGATGGCTCCCTGCCATGACAACGCGATTTGTTGCCCGTCGGGCGAGAGACGCGGCTGGATGGGGCCGAAGGCACGCTGTTCGGGCGCGCCGCGGGCGGATGCAACCGGGACGATCACGCAAACCCACAGGGCGAGACAGGCGAGGGGAAGCCGTAACAGCGGGAGCGAAATGCCCTCTGCAGTGGCGCAGGTTTCGGAGAATGGCGCGGTCTTCATGGCAGCGAGCTTATTCCGCGGCCCCGGAGAGTCAATCGGGCGTCGGGGCCGAGGGCTGATTTGCGCTGATTGTCATTGAGAAACCTCCGGCTCTGCCGGGGGACTCGCGAAGTTCGACATTTCGGGAAGGGTCAGAGTCGCGGTGTTGAACGGCAAGTCGATTCCCCTCACCCTGACGCCGCCCACGGGGAGAGAGAACAGCCGGCGGCAGGTTCGGTTCTTCGGGAGTGTGTGTAGAACGTTTCCGCGATTGCAATTTGGCCGCCCGGGTCTTAAAACCTGACCACTCCATGAAAAATTCGAACAACTGAGGATCAAGCCATGAATCGCATTGCACATTCCCTGCTGAGCATCATCGCCCTGGTATCAACCGCGACTTTTGCCGCCGAGCTCAAATACTCGATCACACCCGGTTTCTTCGAGCAAAATCCCGGCAGCAAACCGCTTGGCCCTTGCCACGGCGGCGTGGTGATGGACAAAGCGGGAAATATCTACGTCACCACCGACACCGAACGCGGCATCGTGATCTTTTCGCCCAATGGCAAGTTCTTGCGCGCCGTCGGTCCGACGCGGATTCACGGGCTGGAGGTGCGCGAGGAGCATGGGACTGAATACCTTTACTGCGCGCGCCACTCCGATCACGAGGTGGTCAAGCTCAAGCTCGATGGCGAGCAGGTGTGGGCGATTCACTTTCCGCAGGAGGCGGGCATCTATAAAGATGAGAAGGGGTTCAATCCCTGCGCCGTCACCGTCGCGCCCGATGGCTCGATCTTCGTCGCCGATGGCTACGGGTCGAACTATGTGCTGAAGTTCGACAAGGACCGCAAGTTCGTGAAAGCGTTTGGGGGACCGGGCGAAGCGGAAGGAAAATTCAAGACCTGTCACGGCATTGCGCTGGACACACGCCCGGGCAAGCCGCTGTTGCTGGTTTGCAACCGCAACAACAATCGCGTGGAATACTGGGACCTCGATGGCAACTTCGTACGCGTCATCCAGAAAGACCTGCGCATGCCCGCCGCCGTGCATATCCGGGGCGATTACGCCGTGATTCCGGAGTTGCAAGGGCGGGTCACGGTTCTGGACAAGGACGGCGCCATCGTAGCGCAAGTCGGCGACAATCCCAACGAGAAACAGCGCGCGAATTTCGGCCTCCCGCAGGACCAGTGGACGGACGGCGTCTGCAACTCGCCGCACGGCGCTTCAATCGACAAAGACGGCAACCTCATTGTGACGGAGTGGAGTCAGTTCGGTCACCTCCACAAATTCGCCCGCGCGAAGTAGGGGCGCAAGCCGTGCGCCCATTTTCCTGGGCACGAGTGCAATGGCCCCGCTCAAGACGACGCCGAGAATCGCGCACGCATACGTGAGCGTGACCAGCCATTTATGTTGCGCCCGGTTCCGGCGACAGAAGGCCTCCGCACTCAACAACCAGGCTATTGCGGCGGCGTTGCCTGACATCAAAACCATGTCGAGCCAGTGGCTATAGACTTCGGCAGGGTTCCCACCCCAAAACTCTCGATAGCGTTCATATCGGTCCCAATCACCGGCAGAAACGCTGGCGGTACTGAGAACCGCAAACCCCGCCGCAAGCGCGGCCAGTGGAACAATGGCGAGGATGATCGCGCCAAGCGGGAAAGTGCGACGGTCAGTCATAGGACCAGTTGTGCGTCGTTGTTTGTCCTCTGTTAATCTTAATTTCGGTGCGTGCCAATCATTTCGCGCGCCGTCAAACCTTTCACCACGACTTCACCGGGTCCTGCTCCACGCAGACGGAAGAGGCGGAAATGGAAACAGATCATGGTTGAATCATTGCGAGCATAAGCAGGCAACCCGATTCGCGCAACTCCGGCGTTGAGCTGTAAAAGGACTGCCGGGCTGTCCGCGAATCTCCAGGAAAGCACGGATGTTTTTTGCTCATTGGGGAACACACGCGCCTCGCGTGTTCTGTCGGGCGCCCCCCGCCCGGCAGATCAGGAACGGTTCGACGCGAGGGCGCGTCGAACAGCAGCCGAGGCGGCTGCGCTCCCCATCAGTCCACGTAGAGGAATTCGTTCGCACTGAGCAACGCCTGGCAGAGCTCAGTGAGGGCTTGCAGTTCGGGCGGGGGTTTCGGGGCAGGTTTGGCTTTTTCGTTCTTCTTCGCCTGCTCGTCCGTCTCCTCGACCACCGTTTGCAGGTGGTCCACCTGTCGCGATAGAAATTCGAGCGCGTCGGCCAGCTCCGATACGGTCGGATTTCGGCTGAAGGCCAGTTGCCAGGCGCGAGTCACCTCGCGGACGCGGTCGTCCGCGGCTTCCGCGTGCAAGCGCTGTGCGAAGCGCGCGGCCTGGTCGAGGATGAACTGGCTGTTCATCAGCATGAGCGATTGCGTCGCGACGGTGGACGATTGGCGGCGCTCGCAGTTCACTTCCATCACCGGCGCGTCGAACGCGTGCAGCATCGCCAGCGGACGACTGCGCCGTACCTGGACGTAAATCC
>QHPW01000327.1:2242-9409 GCA_003219675.1 Verrucomicrobiota bacterium | reverse complement strand
AAGCGAATTCGCGATTGCGCACGGGCGAGCCGGATTTGAGGGAGCTTTCCAGCAGTTGGAACATCTGTTTGACGCGTTCGACCGCCTCGGTCGATCCTTCCAGCTTGATCCAGCCATCGCGAGCGGTGGCTTTGACCTCGAGCTGTTCCTCCAAGGCCTGAAGATTGCGCGGATCGTTGTTGAAAAGCTGCTGGGCCTGGCGAGCGTTTTCGAAGTGAAGGGTTTCAGAGGCCATTTCAGAGTGCGGAGTGCGGAGCGCGGGGTGCCGATTCGGCGGCCAATTCCTCGCGGAGTCGGGCGGCGAGTTCTTTCAACGCCTGAGGGACGACCGTGGTGCCGGCGGTGACCGGCATGAAGTTGGTGTCGCCGTTCCAGCGCGGCACGACGTGAAGGTGCAAATGCTCAAGGATGCCGGCGCCGGCGACTTTGCCGAGGTTCACGCCGATGTTGAAGCCATCGGGTTTCATCACCCGGGTCAATGCATTCTGGCAGCGCCGCGTGAGTCGCAGGAGATCACAAAGCTCATCGTCGGTCAGTCCGTTGAAGTCGGGCACCTGCTTGTACGGCACGATCATCAGGTGCCCGCCGGTGTAAGGATAGGTGTTCAACAACGCGTAGCAGGTGCGGTCGCGCGCCAGGACATGGTTGGCTTCATCGTCGCTCGACTGCGCGATTTGGGTGAACAACGAGGCATCCCTCAGCGGCGACTTCGGCGCCAGGATGTATTCAATCCGCCAGGGAGCGTGGAGCGAGTCCATGTCAAGGGGGGTGAGCGGCGGTGAAGTTGCCAAAACCGGGGCGGGGTTGCGCAGAAAGGCGAACGCAGCGCGGCAGCATTTCAGGTGCGTATAATTCCCAATTGACCTTTAAGCACATAGGTCAAGGCTTTGACCGCCAGTTCCATGAACAAAAACGGCTTGGCGATAAGGTCGTTGCCGCCGCTCAAGGTGGAACGAGCGCGGCTCTCGAAGTCGGTCAGGCCGGTGACGAACACCACCGGCGTTTTGGCGTGACCCCGCAGTGTGCGCAGCTTGGCGCACAGCTCGAAGCCATTCATGCCGGGCATGTCCACGTCGAGAAAAACCAGATCGAACCGGTTTTCCGAAAGCATCGTCAGCGCGGCGGCGGGTTCTTCCACACTGACGCATTTCAGGCTGGCCTTTTCCAGAGCGTAAATGACAGCGCGGCGGGAGATGGCTTCGTCGTCCACGACCATGATGTTCGGCGGCGGAAAATTATCCGGGTCCTTCGCGCTGCTGTGTTCCAGGAGAATGGCGAGGAAATCGATCGTGTGCGCCACCGTGCGCATGGTCGAAGCGTTGATGTTCTTCGGCTTTTCGTAGAGTTCCTTCAACAGCGCCTCGAGTGCCGAGGCCATTTTGGCGACGCTGGTCAGGCCGGCCACGGCGGAATTGCTGGTGAGTGAATGGAGCTTGCGATAAAGCGTGAACAGCCTCGGAAGCCGGGCCGTGTCGCCTTCGCTTTTAACGAACGCCTGAAGCAGGGTGCGCAACTCCGCGATCTGGTCCGGCGCGCTCTTCATAAACGCCTGGCGAAGTTCGGTCTGAAAGGCGGTGTCATCTTCCAAACCGTCGGGGGGTCGCGGCGGGCTTGCGGCGGTCGCCGGCGAAGCCGGCGCGTGAGCAGATTTAGAAGCGGTTTCAGGCCTGGGGGCAGGGGATTCCATCGCGGGCGCGGCGCTGAGGGTCTTGTTGACCAGCTCGACCAGTTGTCTGGGAGTGCAATTGGCTTTGATCATGCAATGGTTGGCGCCCGCCTTCCACGCCTCCTGAATCAGGCTGCCCAAATAGGCGTTGGAGAGCACGATCACAGGGATTGACTTGGTGGTCGGCTCTGCGCGCATTTTTTTCAGGATTTCGACGCCGTTGAGCTTGGGCAGCATCAGGTCCAGAATGACAACGTCCGGGTTGATCTCCTTCACCGCGGCCGCGCCGGCCTCACCGTCGGTGGCCAAGGAGACCTGGAAACCTTCCACCTGAAATTTGTGGCGATAGATATTGCCGACGATCTGATCGTCTTCGATGATCAACATTTTCTTCATGATGGACCTGCCCCGGCCGCAGTGTTTGCCATAGAACGCTGGCGATTGTCCAGAAAGGCGCGGATGCGTTCAAGCTCTTTGGAGGCCTGCTCTGCCAGCGCTGCTGCATTGGACAATGCGCCTTCGCGTCCCTGGCGCTCCAGCTCGCGCAGGGCCGGGACGATGGCGTTCATCCCGCAGGTGGCGCTGGCGCCGGCGGATTTGTGCGCGATGCGTTCGACATCCTGGACGGCGCCTGACTCGACGGCTGTTTTCAGGCTTCGGAGTTGTTCCGAGGTCTGGGTCAGGTACAGGTCTGTCAGTTCGCGGATGCCCTGCTCATCGCCACCGGCCAGCTCGGCCAATCGTTCGAAGTCGACCGGCGGTTCTTCTTTTTCCCTGGCCGGCGCCGGAGGCGGAGGGGCGGAGGCGGGGGTGGGGGCGTCGGGTCCGACACTTGCTTCGGGTTTGCCGGGGGAAGGAGCCGCCCGGATCGATGGGTTCCTGGCCTGCGGCCCCCATCGTTCCACCGCGGCCTGGACCGCTTCGGGCCGCACGGGTTTGGCCAGATAGTCGTCCATGCCCGCCTTGATGCATTTCTCGCGGTCACCGGTCATCGCGTTGGCTGTCATTGCGATGATAATCATGGGCATCTTGGAGTTCGGGTCTCCGGCGAGTTGCTTTTCGAGTTCGCGGATGCGTCGGGTCGCCTCCAGGCCGTCCATCTCCGGCATCTGCACGTCCATGAAGACAATGTCGTAGTGCTTTCGTTCCAGCGCCTGAATGGCCTCCATGCCATCGCCCGCAATGTCGATGCGATAGCCCATCTGCTCGAAAAGCCGGAGCGCCACCCTCTGATTGACGACATTGTCATCGGCCAGAAGCAGGTGCAACGGGAGACGCTGGGCGAGGGTGGCGTCGAGTTTGTTCAAGGGAATGACCTTTTTGGCGGGTGTTTTCGGTTTGCCCATGACTTCGAGCAGCACGTCGTGCAACTGGCCTTGTTTGATCGGCTTGGTGAGGCAGGCGGCAAAGGGTGAAGCCGGGCTTTCGAGCGCGCCCGGCACGTTGCCCATCGAAGTGAGCAGAACCATGGGCAGCGTTTCTGGAGTGCGCAATTTGCGGATCTCGGTGGCGAGCGTCAGGCCGTCCATCTCGGGCATTTGCATGTCCAGCACGGCGAGGTCGAAAGGTTCGTTCTGCCCCAACAAACCCAGGGCCAGCTTTCCGCTCTCGACATCGCGCGGCAGCATGCCCCATTTGCGGGCCTGGAGCGTGAGAATGCGGCGGTTGGTCGGGTTGTCGTCCACAATGAGCAAGCGCACGCCGGCCAGTTGCGGCTGGGAACCTTTCAACTCGGCCTGCACGGCGCCCGGCGTCGGCTGCGCCTGAATGGTGAAATGAAACGTCGAACCTTTGCCGACGGCGCTTTCCACCCACATCCTTCCGCCCATGAGCTCCGCAAGGCTTTTGCTGATCGCAAGCCCGAGACCCGTCCCGCCGTAGTGGCGCGTGGTCGAGGCATCCACCTGGCTGAATGATTTGAACAAACGGTCCATTTTTTCCGGCGGAATGCCGATGCCGGTGTCCCGTACCGCAAAGTGGAGCTCAACCGGGGCCGCAACGGCGGCCGTCGCGTCGAACTTCACGAGGATCGGCAGGGCGCCGGGTTTGGAGACCGGCCCCTGGGGTTTGATCAGTTTGACTTCGACCGTGACGTCGCCCCGGGGTGTAAACTTGATGGCGTTGCCCAATAGATTGACCAGAACCTGACGCAGGCGCGTGACGTCGCCGATGACCGTCGGCGGAACATCGTCCTCCATCTGGTACGCCAGATCGATCTGTTTTTCCGCGGCCCGGGGCGCCAGCAAATCGAGCGAGTCTTCGATGCAGGTGCGGATATCGAACGGCTGTTTCTCCAGTTCAAGTTTGCCGGATTCGATTTTGGAAAAGTCGAGGATGTCGTTGATGATGGTCAGGAGGGCGTCGCCGCTGTTGCGAATGGTTTCAACGAGTTCGCGTTGTTCGGCGGTCAATTCGCTCTCCAGCATCAGGCCGGTCATCGCGATGACGCCGTTCATCGGGGTGCGGATCTCGTGGCTCATGTTGGCCAGGAACTCGGATTTGGCACGTGTGGCGGCTTCCGCGGCGATCCGGGCGGATTCGAGCTCGCGGTTCGCCTGGGTCAACTGGTCCTGCAGCAGCTTGTTGCGGAGCGTGGTGCGGACCCGCGCGCGGAGTTCGGCGATTTCATACGGGTTGGTGATGTAATCTACGGCGCCGAGCTCGAAACTCCGCAGCTTGTCGGCCGTGCTGTTCCAGGCGGTCAGAATGATGACCGGGATGTTTTGCAGGTGGGCATCTTCCTTCAATTGTTGCAGCACCGCGAATCCGTCGTTTTTCGGGAGCCCAAGGTCAAGCAGGATGACGTTGATTTTATTGCGTCGCGCCAGCGCCAGGCCATCGCGCCCGTCGCGGGCGCACAACAGCTGGATGTTGTCGTCCATCAGGCTGGTGACGAGCAACTCGTGCAAATCCTGATCGTCGTCGATCAGCAGAATCTGTGGCAAAGGCGCGCTCATTTCTTCACTGCGGAGATCATGGTTTCGATCGAGCCAGTCACTCTAAACAGACTCTATTGGCTTTTTCTTTTCCTGCTCAAGGACAAAACAGACGCGGCTGTATTCCCCGGCCACCTTGCCAAACAGTTCGGCTGCCTGGGAGAGCTTTCCGTCCTTGGACAGCTTTTCCAGTTCGGAGCACAGTTTGGCGAGCCGGCGCGCGCCGAGGTTGCTGGCGCTGCCTTTGAGGCCGTGGGCCGCCTCCTTCAAAGCCGGGGCGTCGGAACGGGCGATCGCCGCCTGCATGTTTTGAATTTTCACCGGCGTGTCACCCAGGAACAGATCGATCAGCTCAACCGCGGCATCCGGTTCGCCCGGCTCCTGGAGCTCCCTGAGTCCGGCGAGCACAGAAGGGTCAATGACCGCCTCATTGTTATCGCTGTTGGTCTCCGTCCGCTTCCGCGTCGCCACAGGCCGGACGAAGCTGGCTGCTTCCTGGAGCACGGCCTGCAGCTCCGGCAGTTTGACCGGCTTGCTGATGTAATCGTTCATGCCGGCAGCCAGGCATTTCTCGCGGTCGCATTCGAGCGCGTTGGCCGTCAGCGCAATGATGTACACCGGCGGCTGCTGGGGGTCGTTCCGTTCCATCTCAAACTGCCGGATCAACCGTGTTGCTTCGTAGCCGTCCAGTTCCGGCATGTGGCAGTCCATCAGGACGATGTCGTAGGGAATTCGTCTCAACGCTTCCACGGCCTCTGCGCCGTTGGCGACCGCGTCCGCCGAGTAGCCGAGCTTCTTCAATTGACGGAGCCCGACCTTTTGGTTCACGACGTTGTCTTCGGCCATCAAAATGCGCACGTGCTTGGGATTGAGCGCGTGCGAGCGGCTCATCACGTCGGTCGCACGGAGCGCGTGCGGGTGCCCCTCGGCGTGCGCCGTTGATTCGGCCATGACCGTGGCCAGGCAGTCAAACAGGCGGGATTCTTTGACCGGCTTGACCAGATACGCGTCAATGCCCGCGCCGCGCCAGGCTTCCGCGTCGAGCCGCAGGCCCAGCGACGTCAACATCACCAGATGCGTCTTTCGAGTGAGCGGATCGGCGCGAATCGTTTGCGCCAGAGTCAGGCCGTCCATCTCGGGCATCTGAAGGTCCAGGATGACGAGGTGGAAAGGATCGCCTTTGGCGGCCTCGCGGCGGAGCAGTTCCAGCCCCTCGGCGCCGCTCGCCGCCGTGCGACTGCGCATTTTCCAGGAGGCGGTCTGGTGCTGCAGGATCTGCCGGTTGGTGGCGTTGTCGTCCACAATCAACACCCGCAGGTCTTCCAGGTTTCCGCGCGGCCGCTTGAAAAAGAAGGTCGTGCCGGGCGGCTGTTTTTCCAGTTGGAGCACAAACCAGAACGTCGAGCCTTTGCCAGGCTCGCTCTCCATCCCGATCCGGCCGCCCATGAGTTCGACCAGTTGTTTGGAAATGGCCAGCCCCAGACCCGTGCCGCCGTATCTGCGCGTCAACGATCCGTCGGCCTGAGTGAATGCCTGGAACAGGTTCTTCTGCGCTCCGAGAGGGATTCCAATGCCGGTATCGGCCACGGCGCAGCGGATCGCGACCCGCTCTTCAGTTTCGCTTTCTTTCGTGACGCGCACGATGACTTCGCCACGTTCGGTGAATTTGATCGCGTTGCCCAGAAGATTGGTCAGCACTTGCCGCAGCCGTCCCGGATCACCCCGCAAATGGCGCGGCACATCATCGAGCACCCAGGAGGCCAGTTCGATCCCTTTGGCTTCGGCGCGCTCGGCCAAAAGCTCGACGGTGCTTTCGACGACGTCGCGCACGTCGAAATTGATGGTTTCGATGCTGAGCTTGCCGGCCTCGATTTTGGAAAAGTCGAGAATGTCGTTGATGATCGTCAGGAGCGCGTCGGCGCTGCTGCGGATGGTGTCGGCGAAATCGCGCTGTTCGTCGTTCAAGTCGGTGTCCGTCAACAGCCCGGTCATGCCGATGATGCCGTTCATTGGCGTGCGGATTTCATGGCTCATGTTGGCGAGGAATTCCGATTTCAAGCGCGCGGATTCCACCGCCACGTCGCGCGCCTTGGCCAGCTCCTGTTCGGTTTCCTTGAGCTGCGTGATGTCTTTGGTGACGCCGAAGGTGCCGATGATTGTGCCGTCTTTGTCCCGGAACGGCATCTTGGTGGTCAATCCCCAGGTCACCCTGCCATCGTGCCAGGTTTCCTTTTCCATCCTGCCGATAATCGGCTGCCCGGTGCGAATGATAAACTGTTCGTCTTCGAAAGCGGCCCTGGCATGCTCCGGGGTGAAGAAGTCGAAGTCCGTCTTGCCCACCGTTTCCTCCGGATCCTTGACGCCGAATTTCCGCGCCAGGGCCTGGCCCACTTTCACGAAGCGCGATTGCGAGTCTTTGAAGTAAATGTTGTCGGGGATGTTGTCGAGCAGGACGCGCAACAGATCGCGTTCGTAGGCGAGCGCCTGCTCCATTTTTCTGCGCTCGGTGACGTCCCAAAACATTCCCTGTACCCCGATGACGTTGCCCAGGGCGTCATACAGAGG
>QHPW01000327.1:0-2142 GCA_003219675.1 Verrucomicrobiota bacterium | reverse complement strand
GTCGCGTTGGTATTTTTCAGCGAGTTGTTTTGGAAAGAATTCGAAGTCCGTTTTGCCGAGGATCTGGTCCAGGGGCAGGCCGAGTTCGGCGCAGAATTTCGTGTTGCCGAAGGTGAAGCGGCCGTCTTTGTCTTTGCGGAAAATGTTTTGCGGCAGTGATTCCACCAGCGAGTGATACAAGATCTCCGAATCGCGCACCGCCTGCTCGGCCCGTTTGTGCTCGGTGATGTCCTCCACCGTTCCTTCGTAGTAGAGCGCATCGCCCCGGGAGTCGCGCACCACCCGCGCGTTTTCGGAAATCCAGATGATGCTCCGGTCCTTGCGATAGACCTGGGACTCGAATTTCGAGACGATTCCGTCCTGCTGAATCAAACGGATGAATTCCTCGCGCCGCCCCGGCTGCACGTAGATCTCATGGCCAATGTCGCTGACGGCAGCCATAAGTTGTTCGGCGGAATCGTAACCGTAGATCCTGGCCAGCATCGGATTGGCCGAGAGGTAGTGCCCGTCCGGGGTGGTCTGGAAAATTCCCTCCATGACGTTTTCGAAAATGCTGCGGTACTTTTCCTCCGCCTGCCGCAACGCCTCCTCGGCGCGGAGGTGGCCGGCCACCGAACGCTCCAACTCGGTGAGATTGCGCCGCAGCTCAAGCTGCATGATCACCTGATGGCTGAGAATCCGAAGCGCCTCCATTTGCTGCGCAGCCAATCGGCGCGGTTTCCGGTCGATCACGCACAGGACGCCGATGGCAAAGCCGCTGCCCGGCGCAATCAAGGGCATGCCGGCGTAAGAGCGGATGTGTGGATCGCCCGTGACCAGCGGGTTCCCCGCGAACCGGGCGTCGGCGGTCGCGTCCTCCACGATGAACAGGTCCGGCTGCGCAATGGTGTGCGCGGAAAACGAGAGGTTGCGCGACGTTTGCGACAGATCGAGCCCGATCCTGGACTTGAACCAGTCGCGGTCGGCGTCCACCAGGCTGACCAACGCGACCGGGGTCTGGCAGATTTGTGAGGCCAGACGGGTCAGGTCGTCAAACGCTTCTTCGGGCGGCGTGTCGAGGACATTATAAGCGCGCAGCGCCTTGAGTCGTTCGACTTCGTTTGAGGGTCGCGGGGCGGCTTTCACTCGTGATTTGGTTCAAATCGTCTTCGCCAAAGTTATACGGTAAATCGCCTTGTTTCACAACCAAACTTTGCCGCCATTTCCATTGTCCCCGTAAAGAAACGTTTGCACTGGAAGCGCAAAGGCGGGTAAATAGCCTGCATGGTTCAGACTGTGGTCAGCTCCGACGCCGGCGCTGTTGTCTCCACTCTCGCTCAGGAATACGCAAAAGCGTTTCGCTGGATGTTGCTGGCACGGACGTTGGACGATAAGTTCGTTGGCCTCTACCGCGCCGGCAAGATTCATGGCGGCGTTTTTCTCGGACGCGGACAGGAGGCGCTGAGCGTGTCCATCGGCCTTGCGTTGCGCAAAGGAGACGTCTTCGCTCCCCTCATTCGCGACCAGGCCGGCCGTCTGGCTTTCGGCGAACCGATCCTGGACGCGGTCCGCACCTATCTCGGATCGACCCTGGGACCGATGCGCGGACGCGATGGCAACATCCATCGCGGCCGTCCCCGGGAGGGACTCCTTCCCATGATCAGCCATCTCGGCGCGATGATCTCGGTGGTCAACGGCATGCTGTTCGCCCGTCGGCTCAGGAACATCAGCGGTGTTGTCGGCGCCACCTCCATCGGCGACGGAGGCACATCGACCGGGTCTTTTCATGAAGCCATCAACCTGGCAGCGGTGGAAAAGCTGCCGCTGGTGCTGGTCGTGGCCAACAACGAGTATGCCTATTCAACGCCGACTTCGCGTCAATTTGCCTGTCGCAATCTCGTGGACAAGGCGATCGGCTATGGGGTCGGAGGCCACTCGGTTGACGGGACGGACCTGGCCGCCTGCCTCAAAGGGGTGAGCGAAGCGGTCCAACTGGCTCGTGAAGGTCGAGGTCCACAATTGATCGTGGCCCGCCTGCTCCGGCTTTGCGGTCATGGTGAACACGACGACGCCGGTTACGTGGATCCCAGGCTGAAGCAGTCTGCCCTGGGCCGCGATTGCCTCAAAGTCGCCGAGGCACAGTTGTTGCAGCGGGGCTGGGCC
>QHPW01000328.1 GCA_003219675.1 Verrucomicrobiota bacterium | reverse complement strand
AGCTCAGATTCGAGGCGGCCTTGTTCCGCCTTCGCCCGCTCGGTTTCGCCGGCGCTCTCGCGCAACCGGTTCTCCAGTTCCTGAGTCCGCCGTTTGGATTCTTCGATCGCCTGTTGCTCGGCTGCCAGCTTGCCGCCGAGTTCATCGCGCTGTTTCTGCAAGTTGCCCACTTGCTCTTCAAATCGTTTGGTTCGCTCAGTCTCTTGCCGAAGGGCCGCCTCCGCCTTCTCGGCGACCGCTTTCGCCGCAGTCAGTTGTTCGACCGACTCAGACTCCAGGCGGCTCCATTCCGCCTTCGCCCGCTCGGTTTCACCGGCGCTCTCTCGCAACCGGTTCTCCAGTTCTTGAGTCTGCCGTTTGGACTCTTCAATCGTCTGTTGCTCGGCTAGCAGCTTGCCGCCGAGTTTATCGCGTTGTTTCTGCAAGTTGCTCACTTGCTCTTCAAATCGCTTCCGCTGTTGCGCCTCTTCCCGAGAGACTGCTTCCGCATTCTCCGCCGCCGCTTTCGCCGCTTTCAATTGTCCGCCCAGCTCAGATTCGAGGCGGCCTTGTTCCGCCTTCGCCCGCTCGGTTTCGCCGGCGCTCTCGCGCACCAACTGGCTGCTGAGTTCGTCGCGGTGTTTCCGCAGACCGGCCATTTCCTCTTCAAATCGGATGCTTCGCTGGCATTCCTCACGGCGCGCTGCTTCCGTGGCATTCCACTGTTCGCGCGACCCGGTCTCCATCTGTTCCCGTTCCGCGACCAGTTTCTGGAGTTCGGACTGGTTTGCCGTCATCTCCTGAAGGTTCGTTTCGAGCTGTTGTCGCTGTTGACGCTCCTGTTCCAACTCGATTCTGGCGCGTTCCAAACCTTCACTCGTCTCCGACAGGCGCGTCTCCAATCCCGTACTGTGTTGCTGGGTTTCAGCGGCCGCCTGTTGCGCCATCACCAATTGGCCGCTGAGTTTGTCTCGTTGTTTCTGCAGGCTGGCCAGTTCCTCTTCAAATCGCCTGCTCCGTCGGGCCTCTTCCTGGCACGCCGTCTGCGCCTGCTCAGCCGCTGCTTTGGCCGCAATCAGTTGTTCACCGACGTCGGATTCCAGGTGATCCCGTTCCGCGGCCGGTTTCTCGAGTTCAGCCTGGTGCGCTGTCATCTGCTGCAGCTTCATCTCGAGCTGTTGTCGCTGTTGACGCTCCTCTTCCAAGGCCGATCGGACGTGATCCAGTTCCATCCCACCAGAAAAAATGCGCCCAGCCAATTCCTCGCGCTCGTTCTGCTTCTTTTCGAGCGCTTGACGGAGTGTGGCAGCCTCGGCAGACACGGCCTGGAGTTGCTTGTTCAGCTCCTCGTTGGTCCGAAACAGCGCAGAATCGGATTCCCGAACTGCCGTTACCGCTTTCGCCGGTGCGGTCAATCGCTCCGGCCGGGGATCAAAGCGCTGGTCACCGGGGGCCACTGGTTGAGGCACGGCCATCTCCTCCAGTTTCCTTTCGAGCCGCTGACGCTGCTGACGCTCCTGTTCCAACGCGGTTCGGAGCCGGTCCAGTTCCATCCCCGCGGAAGAAGCGCGCGCAGTTAATTCCTCGCGCTCCTTCTGATTCTTTTCGAGCGTTTGAGGAAGCGTTGCCGCCTCGGCAGAGATGTCCTGGAGCCGCTTCTTCAGCTCTTCGTTGGCCCGGTACAGCGTATTCGCTTCCTGAACGCCGGTGGTGGTTTCCGGCAGTTGACGAGCTGGAACGGCGCCGTTTGTTCTCTGCTCTTGAGGACCCACATTGGACCTTTTTGCCTGGGGCGCGATCGCCGTGCCGGCCATGGTTCCAACGCGGCTTGAGAGCCGGCTCTGCAGGACCAAACTAATGGCTTTTAGAGAGAGTTCGACAAAGATGAATGGCGTGGGAATTAATTCGTATACGCCGCCTGAGGCTGCGCGCGCTTTGCTCTCGAGGTCGTTCGCGTCGCCGACGAAAATGACGGGGGTCTTTTTATGAGCCGGCAGTGAACGCAGTTTCTTGCACAGGTCGAATCCGCTCATCTCCCGCATCAGCGCCTTGAGCACAACGAGGTCTGTCGAATGTGATTGGAGCTGTTTCAGGGCCTTTAACGGATCGACACAGCTGTTGAGCTTGAACCCGGTTGACCGAAGGGCACTGCAAACCACCGACCGCGAAGTCAATTCGTCATCCACCACAACTGCGGTGAATTCGGCAAGCTCTGGGCCCTGGCCAGCCGCATTACCGCAACACAACAGACCCAGCACATCCACTGCGAGAGAAATCGAGCGGGCACCTGAGTCTGCGGTGTATCTCGGTTTTTCCCGAACCACGTTCAAGAACGACTGGAGCGTCGCCGCCAGGCGGGCCATGTCATACCGCCCGGCCACGATCGCGTAATTCAGCACCAAATGGACTCTGCTTCGCAGCTCTCCGTATTTGGCCGCCCGCGCTGCGGTATTTTTGCATCGAACCAGCTCTTGCAAATGTCGGTGGATTCGGCTGACGCATTCAGGGAGTTTGGCTGTGATTTCCTTGATTAATTCCGATTCTGCCTGGGGGGATTGGCTCGCGGCTGGCGCAGCGACGGAGGACCCGGAGCCGATCAGTTGCGAGGCCACCTCTGCGGCAACCTCATCGAGCGGAGTCGAGATTTTGTCGAAGATCCGCGTAGCTCCGGCCTTCGCGGCACGCCGACTCATCCTCATGGGGAAGGCGCTCGTGTAAACATAAATCGGCAGGTCCGCGTATTCCGGTTCCCGACGGACTTCATTGATCACTTCGACGCTGTCGATGTCCGGAAGCATGAGATCAAGAAAGATGGCGTCGGGAGCACCACTGCGAAGCTTTTCCAGTGCAATAGTCCCATTCGAAGCAACGTCCACTGCAAAACCCACCCTCCGGAGGTTGTTAAGAATGGCCACGCGGAGCAGCGGCTCTTCTTCAACCAACAGGATGCGCTTGGTTCTACTGTTACTGGAGAGTGCAACGTCCACGCCCTCTCGCACCGACTGTTTAACTTCGTTCATGTTTCGCCTGGAATTACGTTCGAAACCGACCTGGGACCGGGCTCAGGCCGTTTCCGATGGGGCCTTGCTCGTTCGTCCCGCTTTGAGAGCAGGGCAACTGCCGTGCCATAAGGCTGCACTTTGGATTAGTGGCCGTTTCAAATGATCTTGGAACAAAAAGACCGCACTGTCTTTCTCTGACACACCGATTGCACTGATTCAGGACGGCGAGGCAGCTCAGGTTCGTGCGCCCGGCGGGCGCGCCAAAGCGTTGAGGATGGTTCGCGCGCAGAAGTCGCGGCAGTGCTGCGGCACAAGATTGTGGCGGCGCGGGCTCGGGGCACGACTGGGAATCAGGGGCGCTGATTCAACCCGGGAGAGTCATCCCTGGAGACCGTTGCGGGCGGTGCTGAGGACGGCGTCCACCTGCGCCGGCGCCGCGCCGTCTTCCTTCATCAGAGCGCCCCAGCCCGTGAGCATCACGACCGGCGTCTCCGGGGACTCCTGTTTGAGCGCCCTGGCGACCTGCCGCCCGTCCAGGTAGGGCATGCCCAGATCGGTGATGACCACGTCAAAAGGCTGTCCACGCTGCCGGGCCAGACGAAACGCGTCGAGGCCTGATTGGCCGCTATCGCTGACCTCGACCGCGTGGCCGTCGCACTCCAGCAGTTCCTTGAGCAGCTCGCGCAGCAACGGTTCGTCGTCAATACAGAGGACTTGCAGCGGCTCTGGTGCGGCACTGTCGTCTTCCGCGACCGTGCCGCTGTTGGCGGCTTCGCGCACGGAAAAGATCAGTCGGAATGTGGTGCCTTTGCCCAATTCGCTCTCGATTTCAATTCTGCCCTCGTGCCGTTCCATGACACCATAGACCATCGCGAGGCCCAGGCCGGTGCCACGTTTGCCTTTGGTGGAGAAAAAGGGTTCGAGGCAGCGTTTGCGCGTTTCTTCGCTCATGCCGATGCCGGTGTCGCTGACCTCGACCACCACGTGTGTGGGATGCGTTCCACCGTTTTGGATTGCGCCGCACCTGGTAACGCGGGTGCGGAGGGTGATTTTGCCGCCGTTCGGCAGCGCGTCCACGGCGTTCAGAACGAGGTTGGTCAACGCTTCGCGGACTTCGCTTTCAATGCCGACCAGTTTCGGCACATCCGGCGCCAGGTCCGTCTGTACTTCGAGGGTGGCGCCGTTGGACTGTGGAATGTCACGCCAGCGCGGCCGGGTCATCTCCACGACCTGTCCAGCCAGAGCGTTGAGATTCAGCTCCTGCAAGGGTTCTGTCGTGTCGCGACTGCGATAGAACTCGCGCAAGCGCGCGACGATATGGGCAATGTCTTCGCCGGCGGTGCGGATGTGCTGGAGGTACTTCTTTCCGGTGGCACTCAAGCCGTGCTCTGCGCGCAGCACCAGGTCGGCAAAAGCGACCACCGGGGAGAGGGCGTTGTTGACGTCATGCGCGATGCCGCTGGCCATCTGGCCCAGCGCCTTGAGACGTTCCTGCTGCATGGCGGTCTGCTGGGTCTGGCGCAACTCGTTGTAGGCCTGCTCAAGTTCGCCGTGAAGCCGCGCCTGATGCGCGGCGAGCGCGACGTGTTCGCTCAACATGCGGAGGAACTCACATTCCCCGCTGCTGAAGCCATCGTGCTTTCGCCGCGCGGCAAGCATGACTCCAAACGGTTTGTTTTCGACGAGCAGCGGCACCGCGATGGCGGAACGCAGGCCGGCACAAGCGAGTTTTTCGAAGAAAGATTCCGGGCTTTTCAGTGTATCGGGCAGATAGAAGGTCTGTCCCTCCTTGCACAGTCCCAATCCGGTGTGAGCCAGCGTCAACACGCTGCCTTCGTGCAAATCAAGCGTTGGCACCAGGAGCGGATTCTTCACGCGCAGCGCCGCCACGTTGAGCGTCTCGGCCTGTGCGTCGAACAGCGCAACGCTTCCGAAGTCGAGGTTGAAATGGTCTTCAAGTTGCCGCAGGACGACGCGCACAATGCTCTCGAGGTCCTGCCGTTCCGAGATGACCTGGGTAATCTGGTTCAGCAGACTGATGCGCCTGAACTGTTGTTGCAGCGCGGCCTCTGCGCGGCAGCGCTCGGCGATTTCGGACTGCAAGTCCTTGGTGCGCTCTGCGACGCGTAATTCGAGTTTGTCGTGCGCCTGTTGCAAGGCGGCGTCGCTCTGTTGAATCTGAGCGAGCATTTCGTTGAAGCCGTCAATGAGCTGGCCCAACTCATCGGCACCGTGTTTGGTCGCGCGGACGGAATAATTTTTCCCCACCGAAACAGCCCTGGTTGCATCTGCGAGGTGGAAGATCGGCCGGGAGATAATCCGTTGCAGCAGCGAAGACAGAAAGTAGGTGACCGCTGAGGAAGCGAGTATGATCAGGAGAACGATGGCGGCGTAGCGCTCGAACCGCTCGTGGAATTCCCGCAAATCCGATTGCAGATAGAGCGTGCCCGTCGGATCCCCCTTGACGAGAATCTCGTGAAAAAGGACAAGCTGATCGTGTTCGAACCGGGCGCCATTCTCTCCGGGCCATGCCGGAAAAAGGCCGGGGGCAGTTCCGCCGGTCGGGTATCGCGCGAACAGATGCCCGTCCCGGTAAAGGCCCGCGGCGACGATGTGTTTTTTGGCGCTGAGCGCTCCCAGGATTTCCTCTGCGCGGTCCTTGTCACCATAAGCCAGCGCGCTGGCGCTTTCGTTGCCGATGATCTCTGCCAGCGTCGAGAGATCCCGCATCATGGTCTGGCGGCGGGTGATCAGTTCGTAAGTCACGAAGCCGCCTGAAACAAGCAGCAGGGCAACCGTGCTGGCGGCCATGATGATCAGCGTCAGCTTTCGCTTGATCGAAATGTCCTGTAATCGTGCCACAATTTCTGTTAAACGCTCCCACGCAAGCCAATGACAGGGACGTCTCTGCTGCCAACAGCTAGTTCTGTTCCATTTCGGGACGCGTCAGCGTCGTTTTGCCCTTGAAGAGAATGCCGCTATCAGCGGGTCTGATGTTGAGCAAGGCTTAACAACTTGGAACTGATCTTTAATCCCGCTTTCCTGGCCGTCTCGTTGTTGATCTGAAAGCGAATCCTGGTTCCCTGGGCTTCCCGCACGAAGTTAATCATGCCTCCCGTTTCGGTGAAGCGTTCCATTTCGCCCACGGTCAGAACACTGGCCCCTCGAAGGGCCTCAAAGATCTCGGAGAGCCGCTTCTGCTCGGAAGTGCCGATAAAAAGTATGTGGCAGTTCCTGGTCTCGGCCAGGGAGCCGACCTCTTTGATCGTAAATCGACGATTGCTAACAGTCTTGCCGCGAATCGTTTGTTCGAGGTCGCCACCGAACGGGTTTTCACCGAGGATGCCGATGACAAAGGGAGAGGATGCTTCGGAAAACGCTTCCGGCGGCCATTCGACGAATTTCGCAAAATTGAAAAGGAACGCGGCTTTGATCTGGTACTCGGAAGGCTGGGAGTCTTGCGCGCGAACGCCCCCCGCCGCCAGCAGCAGGATCAAACTCAGGCACAGAGTGGGTGTCGTGCGAACACGCATGAGCTATGGAACGGTCCTCGCGATGGTATTCTTGCTCTGCGGTTCGCTCGCTTCCTCGCCCCCGGTTTGCCTGGTGACACGCGGTATCCTATCCATGGAAGCTGTGCTCGACTTTTTTCCGGTATGCGCCGGCAATAAACAATCAAAAATTGTGAATTTTGTTTATCCACCGGCGTGTTCCCTAACGGTGGATTTGCCAGGCGCCGTCAGGCGCGCCGCCCCAATGGCACTCGCGCGGCAGCGCGCCTCGGATTCTCGCATTTCCTTCTTACAGGCTTCGGCGAGGCGAACACAATTCCGTGCAAAACTCCAGACATGCTCTCGCACGCGTTTGATTGCAGATCAGGCATAGGATTCGCGACGTGTAAAAAGGCAGGGTGACAGCACATCCACTGATGCCTCATTCCCTCCGCCATCCGCATGATAAGAGAGATTCCTGTTGCCTCCTCGCCGCCAACGCCGCGTCTTCCAGGGGCGAAAGGCGGGTACATTGCGCGTTGCCTGTCCTGCTCATTTTTCTGGCGCGTTGCTCACGGTCGGCGGAGATCGAACAAAAACCGCGCGACCTTACCGAACTCACGCTGGAGGAACTGATGGAGTTGGAGCCAAGGGTGTACGGCGCGTCGAAGTTCGAGCAAAAAGCAACTGAAGCTCCGTCTTCCGTCACGGTCATTCCTTCCGACGTCATCAAGAGATATGGCTATCGCACGCTGGCTGATATTTTGCAGAGCGTGTGGAGCTTTTCCGTGTCCTACGACCGCAATTACGCGTTTCTGGGAACGAGGGGAATCAATCTGGGCGATTTCAACAGCCGGATTTTGCTGTTGGTGGACGGGCACCGCATCAACAACGACCTGACGGACGGCGCGCTTATTGACACCGCGTTCATTCTCGACATTGATCTCATTGACCGAATCGAAGTCATCCGGGGCCCGGGATCGGTTCTCTACGGAAACAACGCTTTCTTCGGAGTGATCAATGTGATTACCCGGCAGGCGAACCAGACAGGTGGCGCCGAAGTTTCAGCCGAATACGCATCTTATGACACCTACAAAGGCCGGGTGACCTACGGGAAATCCTTCACCAATGGAGTGCGTCTGGTTCTGTCCGGGACGCTGTACGACAGCGCCGGCGCGGACCGGCTCTTTTACAGACAGTTCAACACCACGAATCAGAATAACGGCGTTGCCCGCGACCTGGACGACGACTCATTCAAGAGCGTCTTTGGCACCCTGGCTTATCGGGATTTTACTTTGCAAACCGCCTTCATCAATCGCGAGAAGGGAAATCCGACCGCCCAGTTCTTCACCACCTTCAACGATCCGCGGCTGCGCACGATCGATGACCGGGGTTATGTGAGTCTGAAATACGCCCATGTCTTTCCCGATATCGTGGATGTCGCGGCGCAGGTTTATTACGACCATAATGATTTTGAGATTGGTTATCCCGTGGGGACGGCCCTCTTTAAAGAGAAGCAGGCGGGCGAATGGTGGGGCGCTGAGTTGCAGTTGAACAAGCGATTCTGGGAACGCCACACCCTTACCGTCGGCGCAGAATACCGGGATGACTTCAGCCAACACCGCCGCATCTTCGATGGAAATACCGGCCAGACCTTTACCGACGTTCGCCGGGACCAGCAGAATTACGGGATTTACGCGCAGGGCGATTTTACCGTGTTGACCAATCTTCATGTCAACGCGGGCGTGCGTTATGACCAATATGGCGAGTTTGACCCGACGACGAATCCACGTCTGGCGTTGATCTACAATGCGTGGGCGAAATCCACCTTCAAAGCCATTTACGGAACCGCGTTCCGCGTTCCCAATTTTCTGGAGCTGGGCGATCCGCGATTTCAGGATATCGGCCCGGAGGAAATCACCACCTATGAGCTGGTGTACGAGCAGGGCATCGGGCGGCAACTCCGGTCTTCCCTTTCGGGATTCTACAACCAGATGAACGATCTGATCGTCTTCGAGAGCGGCAGCTTCACAAACTTCGATGCGGAAGCCAAAGGTGTAGAGCTGGCATTCGAAGGGTTTTGGACCGACGGAATCCGCAGTCGGGCCAGCTACACCTACCAGCAGGCCGAGAACCGCTCGCGCGACACCGGCCTGCCCGATTCCCCGAAGCACCTGGTCAAATTCAACGTGAGTGTGCCACTGATCAAAGAAAAAGTATTCGCGGGCTTGGAATTCCAATACACGAGCCGAAGGAGGACGGTTTACACCACCCCGATCGGCGACACCGTGGCAGGCGGGGACGCAGCCGGTTTTGGAGTCGTTAACTTCACGTTGTTCAGCCGGAATCTCGTCAAGAATCTTGAATTTTCCGCCAGCGTTTACAATGTGCTGGATCACAAATACGGCGATCCCGCCACCCGCTTCCACCAACAGGACATGATCGAGCGCGACGGCAGAACCTTCCGCCTGAAACTGACTTACCGCTTCTAGACAGCGGCATAAGACCGGCTTCCAGTCCAGATTCTCAATACGACGAGTATGAGGGCAGAGCGATTTGTGACCAGCTGGCTGCGGAAGGCAGCGATGAGCCTCCCGATATGGTGCATGATTCTCGTGGTGGGTCATGCACAAATCGGGCCGCCGCCGGTCATCACTGTCCAACCTTTGGACCTGACTGTCCCGATAGGAGACGACGCAACGTTTGCGGTGGCTGCCGTGAGCGCGACGAAGCTCAGCTACCAATGGCTATTGAATGGCACAGCCGCCCCAGGGTCGAATGGCAAAAGCGCTTACAGCATTCGTAACGTTAAAGTCAATTCTGCGGGAGTTTACTCGGTTGTCGTCAATAATGCGTCTGGTTCCGTGACCAGCTCTTTCGCAGTTTTGAACGTCATCGATGTAAACGCGGCGCCGGTCCTGCCGAACATTGATCCTCAGACGGTTGATGAAATGACATTGCTCACCGTGACCAACACGGCTACGGAATCGAACAGCCGCTCGACTGTGGGTTACACGCTGGCGAACGCCCCCGACGGGGCCAGCGTTGATGCCGATGGGGTCATCACCTGGACGCCCACCGGCGCCCAAGCGCCCGGCACCTACACCATCACCACCGTGGCCATCAGCACCAACCTCCTCGACCCGATCAACCCTCAGTTGAGCGCGACCAACACGTTCACCGTCATCGTCCGGGAAGTGCCACCGGTCCTGAACCTACCTGCGTTGACGGGAACCAACCTGACCCTTACCTGGGTGTCAGTTCCCGAAAAACAATATCGAATCGAGTACGCACCCGACCTGAGCGGGACCGCCTGGACTCCCCTGGCTGACATCACGGCCACCGGCACCACCGCGTCGGCGACAGATGTTATCACGACGACGAATCGGTTCTACCGACTCGTGGTGGTCCACTAAAGCCCCGATAATCTGTGACCGACTAGACGCGGGAAAAGCGTCTCGAATCACAGGAACAAGAACCTGCGCGTCGTCACCGAGACCAGGACATCCCCGCCTGACACAGCCCGGCGGGCGACAAAGATCGACGAAACAATCGCCATCGAAATCTCCAAAGCTTTTGGTTTGACCCTCGACCGAATGGTTTGAAAACTTTGCGCCTCATGCGCGCCAACATTCTTGTCGTTCTTCTCCTGTGCTTTTTACCGTTCGCCGCATTCGCCGCCGGCAAAGCCGAGCACATCGTTGTCGTCGTCTGGGACGGAATGCGGCCCGACTTCATCACGGAGCAATACACACCAACACTTCATAAACTGGCTCAAGAGGGGGTTCTCTTTCGCGATCATCATCCGGTTTATCTGAGCGCCACCGAGGTCAACGGCACAGCCATAGCCACCGGCGCTTATCCCGCCCACAGCGGCATCATGGCCAATAAGGAATACCGCCCGCGCATCGACCGGCTGAAAGCCGTAGGAACGGAATCGAGAGAAACCGTGCGAGCGGGCGAGCGGTTGGCCAGAGGACGCTATCTGAACCTGCCCACCGTCGCGGAAATCCTTCACCGCGCCGGTCTGAAGACGGCAGTCGCCGGCACCAAAGGGGTCGCCCTGCTCCACGACAGCAAAGAAAGAGACGAACATTACAGCCTGGGAAAAATTCTCTACACCGACAAGACCCTCCCCACGAACACGTTGACCCAATTGATCCTGGAACTGGGCTCCTATCCGAAATACACCCAGCCGAACGCCCTGCGCGATGAATGGACCACGCGCGCGTTGCTGGGCCCGTTTTGGGAGGAGGGCGTTCCAAAATTCTCGCTCCTGTGGCTGAGCGAGCCGGACTTTTCGCAGCACGACTTTGGTCCCGGCTCCGAGACGGCGCAAGCCGCGCTCAGGAGTTCGGACGGAAATCTGGCGCGAGTGCTGGGCGAGCTGGACAGGCGCGGGCTGCGCGACAAGACGGACATCCTTGTCGTTTCCGACCATGGGTTTTCGACGATCGCGCAGACGGTCGATATCGCCAAAGCGCTGCAAGCGGCCGGATTCAAAGCAACGCGGGAATTCAAGAAATTACCCTCGAACGACGACATCCTTGTGATCAGCAATGGCGGAGCCACTCTTTTGTACGTCGTCGGTCGCGATCCAAAACTCATCCGGAACGTTGTCGAGTTTCTTCAGCGCCAGCAATTCAGCGGCGTACTTTTTGTCCGCAAGCCGGTCGCCGGCGCGTTCACGCTCGACCAGGCCGGCCTCAACACGCCCAATGCGCCTGACATTCTTATCGCGCTCCGGTGGTCGCCCGACAGGAGCTCCAACGGCACGCCGGGACTGGTCTTCTGCGACGAATCCGGACGCAAGCCCGGCCAGGGAATGCACGTCACGCTCAGCCGGTTTGACATGCACAACACCCTCGTCGCCGCCGGTCCCGATTTTCGCCGCGGCGCCGTGGACGAACTGCCCACCGGCAATGTGGACGTCGCGCCGACCATCTTGTGGATTCTGGGCGTCAAACCGCCCAGGCCGATGGACGGCCGCGTGTTGACGGAAGCGTTGACTATCGACGGGCCAAAAATTGGAGCACCGAAAACGACACGCATCGAAGCCGCGCACCAGCAGCAAAAGTCCGTCTGGCGCCAGTATCTCCAACGAACCGAATTGAACGGCGTGATTTACCTCGACGAAGGCAACGGCGGCCTCGAGCCGAGATGACGGTCCAAGGCTTCTGAATAGGTGGCAACAGACGTCATTCCCCGTCCCAATTGTAATCGTACCCAGCCGGTGGCTCATCATTTCAAATTGAGGGTATTGTCCGCGTTAAGGCCATGCTGCTTGACGTAATCACCCTGGGACGCGGTGCCATCGCTCAACACAACATGACCATGCACCGGACATCGCGCCACAACCACATTGGGTCGAGTATCATTCAGGTTTGGGGAAACGTACACATAACTGATATCGGTGGACCTGAGTTGTGACCAGTTCCTCACCAAAACTTTGGTCCCGTCGCTCGGGCACCTCAAGCGCTGCGGCGTCCCCAGCTGATTGCTCAGAGAAGAGAAGTCAGCGGGGAAAACGCCGGTGTGAGTCGTGGCCCATTGGCGCGCTGCGCCACCAATTTGTTTCAGGTTGTCCAGGCACAGCATTCTATCGATTTGCTCCGGCGTACCTCCCGGCGCTTGCATTTTTGCACGCAAGTCAGCTAATGGTTCGCTGGAAGCGCCAGCCTCATCGCTGGCACTGCCGGCCAAGTGGTTTTTCACAACGACGGTTGTCACGCCACAAAGAAGCACTGCGATGGCTCCAATTGTGATGGTTTTCAGTTTTGTCCATGCCATAAGTTTCAGTGTTGTGTTGAGGAGAGTTAAGATTGAGGGAGTCAGGAGTGTCCCTTTGACGGCGGCGACCGTGACGGATGCCGTCAGGCCCATCGGCGCGGCTTGAACTGAATTGGCCGAAACTGCTCCGGCAATCGCCGCAGCGGAAAGTGTGACACCGTGTTTCTTGAAAAATGTGCGCAGTTTCTCCAGCGCGCGCTGGACGCGCTTCTTGGCCGAATCTTCGCTCGCGCCCAAAGCCGCGCCAACGTCATGAAAACTCCTGCCTTCAAGAAACCGCAGCACGATGGCGTTGTGATCTTTTTCCCCAAGCTGCGCCAGGGCCGCGTCCAACAGCGGGCCGATTTGAACCCAAGCCCGAGATTCCGATTCATCCCCAAGAGATT
>QHPW01000076.1 GCA_003219675.1 Verrucomicrobiota bacterium | reverse complement strand
GTAGGCAACTTCCAGGCGACCGGGTGATTAATTCTTAGATCCATGAATTCATTGCTACACAAAATGAAAAACGATCGAGGCGTGCCTTTTATTGAAAAAAGTGCTTGGCTACAAATGGAGTTGCGGCTTAGACCATTTACCGATCTCACTCTCACATGGCAATAATCACCAGACTTGGCGATGCGCACAAAGACTGGATAGCGCATTTGTCAGAGATCAAGGCAAAATGTCAGATATTCTCACCATACGTAACCTCCACGACTGCCGAGGAGGTGTTGCAGGCTGTCCGGAGTGGAGCCGTTGAACTATACACCTTCTTCGGCGTTGAAAACTTTGCCACTGGAGCTTCGTCTTTGGCGACTTTGAAGAAACTCCTTGACGCAGGGATACTCGTCTTTCATCTGCCAAAACTACACGCGAAGATCGTATGGAGCGATCGTCGTTATCTGACCATAGGTAGCCAGAACTTGACGCAGAGAGGAACGCAACAGAAAGAAGCTACTGTGCTTTTTCTGAAGCCGGACATCCCAGCCGGCTTGAAGGCGATCTTCGAAGATTGGATCAAAGAACGGCGCTCGATTACAAAAAGCATGATCTCTTTACTGGAAAAGGCTTTGCCCGAACTCCGAAGAAAAGCAGACTTACTAAAAGAAGAAGCACAAAGTATCGAAGTCGCCATCTGGCAACGTGAAATGTCCTTGTGGGAGACGAAGGTCAAACGATGTCGAAGTCGGCTCAGGAGACTCGGTAGCGACCACAGTGTTCCACTAGAAGTCGCCGAACGCTTTGTGGAGACCAGTGCATACTGGATCGACCACCCCTGGGGTATATGTTGGTCTCCAGGCGACGCAAACAACATATATGGCGAAAACCCCGACTGGTGTATCTACGAGGGGAACACATTCGTGGTTGGAAGAGCGATCCTTCGATGCCGCAAAATCCTCAAAGAATTCCTGGCGGATGCGGCCGACGGCGGGATAATAGATTTTGCCGCACTACGCGGGCACTTGAAGGATGCGATCTGCATGTCGGTGACTAATTCGAACGGCGCTGAATACTCATCGTTTCGAGTCTGGAGAGGCGCTTACGACCATCGCTCGAACTATCTCGACGTCGAGTATATCAAATTCGGCACGCATGGCATAGTCCTCAGCAAGAAGTACCTGTCGAAAGCATCCTTAGCGGCGAGTAAGGATTTCCATTTCTTCGACCCCCGCGGTCGATCTCGAGCTTCCGGCCGTAAGTTTTGTTGGCCGGCGCGAGCAAGAGAATGTATTAGCGGATTCGGCCACGGACTTCAATTCATACGGTCACTCGTGGGAGCGAGCTAGCTTGGGAGGCTTGCCGGAATAATGCGGCAAGTCGCTCCTCAACTTCTTTTGCAATGTTAAAGCCGGCTTCGGTGAGTTCCTTCACCCAGCGATTCGTGTCTCCCGTGTCTATCAGGTGAATTCCTTTCAGCGGGTATTCGAGTAGCGACCAATTCACTTCACCAAATACGAAAACCTTCGGCTTTTTGCCAGATCCTATGGCAAGTCCCACTTCAAAGTTGATCCAAAGATTTCGAAATGAAGACCCTGGTGAAGACGCCCGGTCGGGTATGATTGTAAAGAATGCCGTAGACCTTTTGATCGCTTCTATTAGTGGCTCAAACCATGGCGCTCCGGCTTCCAAAGACTCCCAATCAGAGCTCAGGTAAATTTTCGTATCTCGAGCTGCAGGTTCGAGAATAGTCTTCAATGCAACCGCTTCACTCTTGATTGTTTTCACTTTAGACAGTTTCATGTCGTTATTGTCGAGTCTTCGATCAACGAGGAGCTTACACGTGTGCCCAAAAAACTCAAACGTTCCGGCTCCGTTGATCGTGTGCGGGCGGTTGAAGAATTCTCTGGCCGAACCGCTCAGTATTGCTGGTCTGGTCACAATCACGGCTGAACGGCCGCAAAAAATTGAACCTTTTGCCCTCGCGGCGTTATTAACGGCCAGACTCGACTGCGAGATCAGAAAAGCATTATGAAAACTATGAAATCAATCCTTCTGTCTTTGTTCGTTGTGAGCGGGGTCATCGGGAGCGGCGAACAATTCCGCACCGATATCAACCCGGCGCTGCTATATTACCGGGCCTTCCAGATAATCCCGGATTTGTCCCAGGCAGATCGCGATTATTTGTTTGCGAATGAATGGCGCGGTCAGAAACTGCCCGGCCGGTTCGGCGAACTCGTCGACCGTTACGGCAATGAGTTCAAATTGGTGCGCCAGGCGGCCAGGGCAACCGTGCCCTGTGATTGGGGCATTGATCTGAGCCCGGGCTCGGCCACGTTGCTTCCCCAGCTCGCCCGTTGCAAAGCCGTCGCGCAGGCCGCCCGATTGCGCGCCATGTGGGATTTGCAGAATGACCGCCCGACAGACGCGCGCGACGATTTGCTGGCCGCGTTCGCGCTGGCCAGGAATTCCTCCCAGGATGGAACCTTGATTGCCGCGTTGGTGCAAATGGCCATGGAGAACATCCTCTGCGCCGCTGTCGCCGAGAACCTTTACCAATTCTCCCCGGAAATCCTGAAGCAATTGGTGGATGGATTCGATGCCGCTCCACCCCGGGGCACGGTGGCCGCCTGCATCCCGACGGAACAAACCTTCTTTCATGATTGGCTGTTGAGGAAGATCCAGGAATTGCAGAAAGAGAACCCCACGGACGACGCCAGAGTCATGGCAGGAATTCGCGATTTGGTCACGGGCATGGTGGGCACAGAAGAAGGGCAAACCAATCAGGCGCAAAACGACCTGTGGGAGAAGGTGAACCGGGCTGCGGACGGCACCAGCGAGGGGGTTGTCAAACTGCTCCGCGATATGGAGCCGCTCTACCAGAGACTCGCCGCGATTATGGCCGCGCCGCAACGGGAGTATGAAGAACCGATGAAAGAGTTCACCGCGGAGATTCAGAAATCCGCGAACCCTCTCGTGGTCGAATTGTTTCCTGCCGTCCAGAAATGTCGGCCGAAGGAATTCGGGACTCTGGCGGTCCTGGACATGGTGCGTGCGGCGGTTCAATACAAATTGCACGGCGAGCCGGGATTGACGGGCGTAAACGATCCTTACGGCCAGGGTCCCTTCGCCTTCCAACGGTTTGTTTTCGAGGGCGTGGATCGCGGCTTCCAGTTGAAATCGGCCTATGATGGACGCGGATTTCACGAAACGCTCATCTTTGTCGAGAAAGATGGACCGCCATTCTCGGTCATCGGGAAGAATGCGGGTGAGGCGTTGCGCAAATGATCCTGCAAACCAATGAGCCGGCGTGCCGGGCAGTTCCCGAATGGACTGCCCGGCTGTTTCGGCTATACTTGAAATGTGTTCAGCCTGACGCCAACGTTCGTGGAAATCGAAGCCATAGACACCCGCAGTTTCCTTGAGCAGGCTCAAGCGGGCGATGCCGAAGCGTTCGGCGAGGTCTGTCTGGCTTATGAGACGCGCCTGTTGCGACAGGCCACCGCGCTTTGCGGCGACGCGGCGCTGGCCGAAGATCTGGCTCAGGACACCCTGGTTGAAGCCTGGAAATGCCTGCGTCGCTACAACGGGCGCTGCCAGTTTTCCTGCTCAACCGTTACCGCAACACCCTCCGCGAGAATCGACCCAGGCCGCTTTCGTCGCTAGCGCGGCACGACCAGGACGAATTCCGAAACAGCCTCGACAACCTGGCCGGTCATGATTCTTCCCCGGACCTGGCAGCCCAACTTCGCGACCAGGCCGCGGTGGTGCGGGCATGCATACAAGCGCTGCCAACGAAACATCAGCGGGTGATTTATCTGCGTTTTTACGTGGACAATTCGCTGGAAGGGATTGCCGCAGCCCTGGGTTGTTCGGTGGGAACGGTGAAATCGCGGCTGTTCCACGCCCTGGATAAGTTGCGAGGGATGAGCGTCCTCAGCAGGCAATTGGGGAATCTCAAAACCAAAGTTGGAAGCTTATGAAGCCTTGTTCAACAAACCGAAAACTCATCGCCTGGTTGGCCCTGGACGCGTTGGACGCCCCGCGGGCGCGCCATCTCCGCGCCCATCTTGAAAACTGCGAAGGATGCCGCCGGTATCTGGAGGAGATTTCAAACGTAAAGGAAACTCTGACCGCGGCGGAGATAAGACCGCATATTCAGGCATCTGAGTCCTTTCATCAAAGAGTGGTTCGAAGCCTGAAAGCAGAGGAAACAGGTTCCACCTGGGAAACCCTGACGGCGCATTTTCGCGGAAAGCAGCTGAGCTGGCGCGTGGCTCTGCCTGTGATCGCTGCAAGCGCCATGCTGATCGCTGCCCTGTCTTACTTCGGACGACGTCCGGATGCTGCTCCGCCTTTGCGAGCCGGTGTTCCGGCTGTATCGGCAGCGGACCTGAAGACTGATCTGCTGCCGACGATTGCCAACTACCAGATGGTTGCCAATCAATCCCTGGAGAAATTGGATGAACTGCTGACTCGACAGGGAAACAGGAATCCTTCGCCGACCCGCACTTACACCGCCTCGAATGCGTTGGATTGACGGTTCATGGTCCCGATGCATGCGCGAAGCAAAAGGGGCTCTCCATGCGCCGCAAGGTAGGGCGGGCTGTCCCCAGCCCGCCGGGCGGCGGCGCGGTGAATACATATATCCGAAAGCCCGTCGTTTTTGCGCTGATCTCTGACGGTACCGTAGTGGCACGGGCGTCTCGCCCGTGCGTTTCTGGCGGGCAGCAGCCCGACGCTGGCAGCAACGCGCGGGCGAGACGCCCGTCCCACTACTCTTTGGTTCCGGCTCCGTTCGCCTGGGGACACCGTGCCCGACCCGTTGGCGAGGTTCATTGGTCCCAACTCAGGAGCACGAATCACGGCGACACCACGCGATAAAACCTGAACGGATACGTCGCGGCTGTCGTGTCGGTCAAAGAGATCGTCGATTGCGTGTTGGTGAACGCGATCACGTCGATCCACGCGACCGGGTTGAAATTGGTCGAAGCCTGGAGCCGACCGCGACTGCCGGACTCGCCAAGGACGATCAGTTCAAAGCCCGCCGGGCCGAAGCCATTCGCCATCAATTTCAATTCAGCAGGGCGCCCCGATTGCAGGACAGTGCCCTGTTCGCCAACGACCAGAAATGTCCCATTCCCATAGGAGGCTCCCCAAAGCGTCTGAACCGATGCAGGCGTTCGATCGGTCCAAATATAACCATCGCCGGAAGTGAGGATAGTTGAAAATCCCGTCGCTGCGGACGCGAAACCCACGGCGACAAAGCTGCCCCCGCCGTGCGTCACGCCGTAAAGGATGTTCTGGAATCCCGAATTGACACTCGTCCAGTTGATCCCATCGTCCGAGGCGAATATCGTGCCGAGGTTGCCGACCGCCACGAATCTGCCGTTGCCGTAAGTGACGCCGCGCAGGGCCCGTGTTGTGCCGGTCGGTCGAGTGGTCCAAAGGTCGCCATTCGTGGAAGTCTGAATCGTGCCGCGTAATCCCACGCCCACGAAGAGGCCGCCGCCGTAGGCAAGAGCCGACAGATTGTTGGCCGTCCCGGACGTTGACGGCGTCCACGCGCTGCCATCGGTTGAATTCAGGACGTTCGTGCCGCCGGCGGCGACGAACATTCCATTGCCGAAAGCGACCGCGGACAACGGCGGTGTGGTTTGCGAACTTTGGTCGAGCCAGCCGCTGCCGTCGGTTGAGCTCAGGATTCTCCCGGCCTTTTGCGCCGTGGACGTGTTGGTGTAAGAGCCCACAGCCACGAAGACGTCATTGCCATACGTGACTCCAGACAGGCTGGCGGTGGTGGAAAAAGGCGGTCGCGTCCACGTCAGGCCGTCCAACGACGTCGCGATAGCTCCCGCGCCCGACGTCACATCGCGTAATCCGACGGCCACGAAAGTTCCATTGCCGAAGGCGACGTTGTAGTACACCTGGTCCAGGATTCCTGAAGTTCGGCTCGTCCAGGTTATGGCATCTGCGGAAGTGAGAATGGCGCTGGTAGAGAAAGCGGGGCCGGCAAGCTTGTTCCCCACGGCCGCGAACATTCCGTTACCGTAGGTCATGCCCCACACATTGATCGCGTTGGTCCCCAAATCCTGTTTCGTCCACGCGGTTGCGTTGGTGGACGTCAGGATCGTTCCTGCGCCTGCTGCCACAAATCGGCCGGCAGCGAACCCAGCGACATAAAGCTCGATGTTGGCACCGGCGTTCTGGCT
>QHPW01000326.1 GCA_003219675.1 Verrucomicrobiota bacterium | reverse complement strand
GGTCACGCCGTTCAAAGACGGCAAAGTGGATGAACTCTCGTTCGAACGCCTTGTCAAAGCGCAGATCAAGGCCGGCGTGGACGGCATTGTGCCCGTTGGCACCACGGGAGAATCACCGACGCTGAGTTTTGAGGAGCACATTTACGTGATCGAACTGGCCATCAAATTCGCCGCGCGCAAAGTCCGAGTGCTCGCCGGCACGGGCGGGAATTCCACCGATGAAGCGATTTACCTGACCATCGCCGCCGAAAGGGCCGGCGCGAACGGTTCGCTGCAGGTGGCGCCTTACTACAACAAACCGTCGCAGGAAGGCTTGTTCCAGCATTTCCGCGCCATTGCTTATGCGACCCGGCTGCCCATGGTGCTTTACAGCATTCCGGGCCGCTGCGGCGTTGAGATTGGCGTGGACACGGTCAAACGACTCGCGCGCGAATGCAGAAACATCGTGGGCATCAAAGAGGCCGGCGGCAATGCCGACCGCGTCAGCCAACTCCGCGCCACGCTCGGACCCAGATTCGTCATCCTTAGCGGCGATGATTCATTGACGCTGCCGTTTATGGCCGTGGGCGCGCAAGGCGTCATCAGCGTCGCCTCGAATATCATTCCGCGCGAACTCAGCCGCATGGTCCGCGCCTTTGCCGTTGGCCGTCCGTCCGTGGCCCTCAAGCTGCACGACAAATATTATCCCCTGCTCAAGGCCCTGTTCATCGAGACCAACCCGGTTCCGATCAAAGCCGCGCTGGCGATGCTGGGCCAAATCGAAGAAGAATACCGCCTGCCGCTGGTGGCGATGAGCCCGAAGAACCGCGAAACGCTGAAAGCGACAATGAATGCCTGCGGCCTGTTGAAGTAATCGCGGGTGCTCCCCAACATTCAACTTTGAACCCGACAAGACTCATCATCATCGGCGCCAAAGGCCGAATGGGCCAGACGCTCCTGGCCTGCGCCGAGCGCAAGCCCGGGCTTCAGGTGGTCGGCCAGATTGATCTGGGCGATGACTTGTTGCCGTTGATCAAGGAGGCCGATGCAGTCATTGATTTCAGTTTCCACGACGCTACGGCGCAATTTGCGTTTGCGTGCGCTGAACACAAGAAAGCTTTGATCATCGGCACCACCGGTCACACCGAGGCGGAGAAATCTCAAATCTCATATCTCCAGTCCCAAATCGCCATCGTCTGGGCATCGAACTATTCCACCGGCGTGATCGAAATGCATCATCGGATGAAAAAGGACGCGCCGAGCGGGACGGCGGCGACGCTGGCGGAAATCCTTGCCGGCATTCGCGGGCAGCAACTCGGCAAAGTGATTCGCCACGGGCGCCAGGGCCTCACCGGCGAGCGCACGGCGACGGAAATAGGGATGCACTCGCTGCGCGGCGGCGATGTCGTGGGGGATCACACGGTGATTTTTGCCGCAAGCGGCGAGCGACTGGAACTGACCCACAAAGCGTCGAGCCGGGAGGCCTTTGCCAGCGGCGCTTTGCGTGCCGCCCAGTGGGTCGTCAAGCAGAAGCCCGGTCTTTACGACATGCAGGATGTGCTGGGACTGAAATAGAACTGTAGCGGCGGTCTGCGACCGCCGCCGTCCCGGTGGGGCGAGACTCCGTCGAGTTCTGACCTGTCGTGCCCATCAAATCATCATTCGATCTGCCGAAGCTGCAATTCGAATTGCAGAAAATGGCCCTTATCGCGCTGGGATCAAATCTCGGCGATGCGAAGCAAAATGTGTTGCGGGCCATGGACCGGTTACAGCAGATCACTGATTTCCCTTTGCTTCGCTCATCGCTCTGGCAAAGCACCCCGGTGGAATGCCCGCCAGGTTCCCTGATGTTTGTGAATGCTGTTGCCGGCCTGCTGCCGCGCGCGAATGAAACACCGGAGAGCATGCTGGACAAACTTCAATCGCTGGAGACAGAGTTCGGGCGGCAACCCAGGAAAGTATTGAATGAACCTCGGGTGTTGGACCTCGACCTGATCGCTTTTCGACAGGAGTCGCGCTGTTCCGAGCGATTGACGCTGCCGCACCCGCGCGCGGCGTTGCGGCGATTCGTCCTGCAGCCGCTGAGCGAAATCGCCCCTGACCTGGTCTTGCCCGGGCAGGTGCTCGGCATACGGCAATTGCTCGAAACACTGGATTCTTCCGAAAGACTGCTCCGTCTGAGTTGAAGATTTTTATTCGATGGAGGCGTTCTTCGCGGACATCAAACAATGGGGCGTCTATAGCGATTACACCTACACACCGAACCCTGACTTGAAAGGTTGGAGCAACGACCACCCCTTCCCGCCGGAAATTGAAACGGATAGTCCTTATCTGCGCCGCCGCCTGGAGCGGTTCCAACAGAAAATCGATGAACTCTGCGCCACCGTGGCGAAGAAACTGAAGACCGATGCGCAACAACGGACCGCGTTCGGCCAATGGCACCGGTGGAGCGGTGAATTCCTGAAACGGTGGCCGGACGGCTGGGCAACTCCCATCCCGACGGTCAGCCTGGAGAACAAAGACATGATCGGCGTGAACGACGAGCGTCCCGCGATTTACCTCCATTCACAGATCGACTCGACATAAGCCGCCGAGCCGTCGCGGAACCAGCCGTCCAGTTGAGCCTGGTCTTTGAGTTGTTGGCCGCGCAGGCGGGGAACGACGACGAATCGGCAGTCCAATCCGGGCAGCGCGGTCATGTCGCCCCAAAGTTTCTCGAATTGCGTCACCGGAAAAATGTCCTCCTGGCCGTGGCCCCAGCGTTTTTTCACGTCCTTAAGCGTGATGTACGTCGGCATTTTCGCGGCCAGCGCGCGGATGGCCGCCGCAATTTTTTCCTCGTTGCCGCCGCGAATGTCGTCGCGATTCAGCACAAACGCCGCCAGCAGTTTGTCCAGGTCAATCCAGGTCGTCATCGAATTGTAATATCTCAAACTGAACTCGGCCTCTTCCCGCGGCAGAGAAAGGCCCTCGACCAGACGGGCCCGTCCGTTTACACGCGCCAGGCCGCCGCCGCGATCATCCATGCGGCGACCGAGCACTTCGAAGGTCAGGCACGCCCCGTTGCGCATGTGCAGGCCGAGCAGCGACGGGTCAATGTCCGCGCCGAGGGTGTCAATGTTGTGGAGCAGGAGATATTTCAACTGCGGGCGTTCGGTGAGCAGCTTTGCCAGGACGCCGTTACGGAAAAGATTGGGGACTTCATACCAATGGCCCACCGGATGGAGACACTGGAGCGGCAGATTGTCGGTGTAGTCTGCCGCTTCGCCGGTTGAACGCGCCCAGTTGATGAGCGCGGCGCGCATGCTGTCACGCACTTTCTGTTGTTGCTCGTCGAGTAGTTGCTGCGGCATTTCCTCCCAGGCGAAGCGCAGGTCGCGCACTGTGGGAACCATGCGCAATCCGACCGATTTGCCGGGCGACAGGAGCAGGGGTCCTTCGTAGCCGTAATTCTCCTGGCGCGCGAGGAACTCAGCCGTCGGCTCGTGGGTGAGATAGCTGGTCGTAAAAATGTGGGGAATGGGAGACCCCAGGCCGCGTGACAGACGACGGCTTTTGGCCAGATGCGTTTCGATGAAGGTGCGGTGGCGTCCGGCGAGTTTGCAGAACGGATGCAGGGCTTTTACGATTCCCGCGCCTTGCGTCCAGCGGCTTCCTGCTCCCGCGGCGAGCGTGATGGCGGCTGCTTCGCCGCGACGGATCGCGGCCAGGCCCATTTCACGAACGTCCGCCAGTTCCCCGGAGGGGCCGGCTTTGAAGCGGCTCCAATGGGATTCCATCAAGCCGGCGTAATGGAAGACGTTGTCGTCCGTGACATCCTCGATCACCGCGCTTGTCGGCAAACGGTTTTGCGCCAGACCAAGGCGGCCTTCCTTGAGGTCGGCGCGAATCTGCTCGTGTTGCGCGCGGTCGAAGCCGTTTTGTTCGAGCAGCGCGGCGAGCGTGGATTGGTCTGCGGACTCGGCCTTGCCGCGCGGGAGCAGCGCGTCAAACAAAGTTTGCACCATGCCGCGCAACGCCGGCCGGGCGCGACAGGCGGCGCCGAATTTATCCAACTCGGCGCGTCGCAACGGCGAGAGCGTCCGCAACTCCTGGCGGAGCAATGCCGGTACAGTGAGCGCGTAGTAACCCGGCGGCATGAGCGCGTCGGTGCCGTCCAGCAGATCGGCGCAGGTGCCGTCTTCGTTGATCGTGAAATCATAGACGACCGGTTCCATTGCGAACGGCAGCGCGTGCTGCAATTCACTTCTGGTTGCGGACATGATTTCCTGGAGGCGCCGTTGTGCGACGGGTTTTTTCTCCGGCGCGAAGATGAATCCCATTCCGCCTCCCGACATGCCGCCCAGCATCCAGAACCCCCAGAAGTTTTCCCTGAACTCCGCGCGCACGCGCTCGATGAGCGTCTCCGTGTAAAACGTGCTCGCCCACGGGATGATGGTTTGAATCGGCTGCTGAAAATTGCGGGTGGTGGCGGCGCCGACGGCACGGATGTCGCCCTTTTTGAGCGCCTCGAGGATTTCATCGAGGATACGCAAGGCTTCCTGGCGACCGCGCCATTCGGCTTGGGATCGGAGCAGGTATTTCTCGGTGACCATTTCGAGAATCGGGCCGACATTCTGCGCCATGCCGCCGTGGACCAGCACGAGACTCTCCTGCAACCGGCGGCGCGTCTCGGAGGAAGCGTCGGTCGCGTCCAGGATGCGGTGCTGCGGCATGAGCCGGCCGCGGCTGATGCTCCGTTCGGGGTCGGATTCGCCGGCGAGGACGCCGGTGATGAGTTTCATTCCGGGCCAGACCCCGCCGGAATCCTGCCAGCCGCCGCCGGAACCGCCGAGCCATTCGCCGAGAATCGCGCGCGCGAGCACGAGCCGGCGCTCGTGTTCCTGCAACAGGCCGGTGAGCGACGCGGCCTGGCCGGTGGCCCTCATGCAAACGCTGATGAGCGCCGCGAGCAGAGTGGTGGAAACGGCAAGCCGCGAGCCTTTCGGGATGTTGTTGACGCTGCTGACGATCTCCAGACCACGTCCGGGGCCGGCGATGTGCGCGAGCAGTCCGGCGAGGCTCTGGCCGGAACCTTCAATTCCCGGCGGCACAATACCGCTCGCGATGACCGCGGCTTTGAGCAAACCCAGATAATCCTTGGCGAAGTCAAAAACGTCGGCGAGATGCGCGATGTCTGTGGTCGCGCCGAGGTCAACGCTCGTCAAGCGCAGCAGCGGTTCTTCGATGACGCGCAGGTAAGCTTCGACGGGCGGTTTTGGCGACGGGTCGCGGCCATGCACCGCCAGGTCGATCGAGACATTCAGAACCCTCGCGCCTTCGGGATAATCCATGGCAAGAAAGAAAATGTCGCTCCAGCCGCAGTGAGTTAAATCCATCCGCACCGGGGTGCGCTCGCGGAGGATGGCGTAGGTCCCGTCGTCCGACCGGGGTTGCAGCAGTTCAGGACGGATGCGCAGCGGATGGTCCAGCGGATGCCCCACGCGGAACATCCATTGGTTGCCGCGCACGGAGCGGACGCTGTGCCGCACCTGGTCCGCAAGCGTCTGGAAGGCAAGTCGGTGACAGGCCGCCGCGAGGGCGCTGGAAATGCCTTCGCTTGGTCCGCCGGCTTTCTGAACCGAAAGAAAATTATCAATGGCCTCTTCGAAGCGACGATGAAGCAGAAGTTCGTAGCCTTTGAAGGGAACCAGACTTGAAGTGCCGCTTTTCGTGTTCCGCGTGCCGAGTTTGGCCGGCAGATGAAACCGGTGGAGAACGCATTCTTCAAGCAGCGCTTGAAGGTCAAGCTTCGCGCCGAGCGCGTCGAGCGATTGATTGCGAACGGACGGATCGGTGGAAGTAATGATACCAGCTAGAATTGGCATGGCGGGGTCGGCGTCACCAGGGGATGTCGCAGTGGCTCATACCATCACCGGGTTCCGCGGGCTTCGCGATGAGCCAGCAATTCCACCAGGCCGCTCAACACTTCGTCGCGGTCCTGACCGGCAAGCGCCAGGGCGAGTTGCGCGGTGAGCAGGCCGTAATTCACGCCGATGTCGTAACGGCGTCCTTGAAGTTCGCAAGCGAGATAACGTTCGCGTGCGGCCAGTTTCCCCAGCGCCGCCGACAACGGCACGCCGCCCGTCTCACCGCGGCGGGCGACTTCATCGGCGAGGATGTTCATCACTGCCGGTGTCAGGACGTGCATTCCGAAGAAGCAGAGATAATGGCCGGCGCGCAGGCCGGGGACAATCAGTCGTTGCTCGGCTTCGGTGGGGGTCGGTTTCTCGATGACTTCAGGAAGCTTGCTTTCGTGCGTCGCCTGGACGGCGGACGCGGCGCAATTCTCCGTCGAGGCAAATTCGACCAACTGTTGGGCGCATTGTTTCTCATTGTGACTGACATAAACGTGATCACCGACGAGGAGGAGAAACGGCCGTTCGACAGTGAACCGGTTGGCGCACCAGACAGCGTGCCCGTAGCCCAGAGGGGCGGGCTGCTCAACGAATTCAAGCCGTCGGGCATGACTGCCGGCGGCGTTGGCATAAGCCGACTGGTCGCCCGGACAAACCACCACGCAAATCTCCTCCACGCCGGCCGCCAGAATTTCTCCGATGATGATTTGCAGCGCCGTCTTTTGCAGCCCGTCGCGGTCCACCAGCGTCTGGAGTGGCAGCATGCGCTGGGCTTTGCCTGCGGCCGTTATGATCGCCTTTTTGATTTCCACGTCTGAACTCTTGGTCGCGACTTATAACAGAAGCGAGAGTCACACATTGCCGACCGGACTGTCAACTGCGCGCCGCGCCGGCGCCCTGAAAACCATGGTCTTTTCTCTTGCGAACGTGAAACGTTGGAGTTCATGCTTTAGCATGGCAAAGGAACGAAAACGAGGCACCGTGCGCCTGCGGTTGCCGACGAGCCTCCTGCTGGTGTGGGAGATTTCCGCATTCGCAGCCGCGCCGAGCGATCGCGTTTCATCCGTCAAAGCCACGGTCAATTTCAGCCGCGACATACTCCCGGTACTTTCGGACAATTGTTTTCAATGCCACGGGCCGGACGAAAAGGCGCGCAAAGCGAAGCTGCGGCTCGACACCCAAGAAGGCGCGTTTCGCGTGAAGGACGGCAATGCGGTGATTGTGTCGGGCAAAAGCGCCGAAAGTGATCTGTTCAGACGAATCACCGCTGTGGACCCCGATGATTTGATGCCGCCGCCGGATTCGAACCACAAGCTGACGCCGCAACAAATCGAGCTTGTCAAACGGTGGATCGATCAGGGCGCCAAATGGGGCCGTCACTGGGCCTTTGACCCGATTGGGGCACCGACTCCGCCGGGCGTGAAGAATAAACACTGGCCGATAAATGAAATCGACCGGTTTGTCCTTGCCCGCCTGGAAGAAGAGAAACTCGGGCCGGCGCCGGAAGCAGACCGCGAGCGTTTGCTTCGGCGGCTCACGTTCGACCTCACGGGTCTCCCGCCGGCGCCGGCGGAGATCGATGCATTCCTTGCGGACAAATCATCGAACGCTTACGAAAGGGTCGTGGATCGTTTGCTGAACTCGCCGCGCTATGGCGAACGGATGGCCTCGCATTGGCTCGACCTGGCGCGTTACGCCGACACCTACGGCTACCAGATGGATGCGCCGCGGCCGGTGTGGCCGTATCGCGATTGGGTCATCAAAGCCTTCAACCAAAACCTTCCGTTCGACCGGTTCGTCACCTGGCAACTCGCCGGAGATCTGTTGCCCGATGCGACCAAAGAGCAGCGCCTGGCCACCGCCTTCAACCGCCTCCACCTGCAAAACGAGGAAGGCGGCATCGTCGAAGAAGAATTCCGGGTGAGTTACGTCGTGGACCGCGTGGACACGTTCGGCACGGCGTTTCTCGGCCTGACGCTGGAATGTTCCCGGTGCCACGATCACAAATTCGACCCGATCACGATGCAGGATTTCTATTCAATGTTTGCGTTCTTCCAGAACATTGATGAGGCAGGGCAAAACCCTTACACCGGCTTTGTTGATTACACACCGGTGCCGACGCTGCTGTTGTCCGACGCTGCCACAGACGCGCAGCTCGCGAAGCTGTCACAGCAGATTGTCGCAAAGGAAAAACAGTTCGGTGCGATGCGCGAAGCCGCTCGCGGCGCGTTCGAGGAATGGCTGAAAAGCAAACCGGTCGAGCCGACGGTGCCGGGGCTGGCGGCCGCGTTTTCCTATGATGAAATCGGAACCAACATCGCCGCCAACAGCGTCGATGCCTCCAAACCGGCCCAGGCCCACGAAGGACCGGCGCTGGTCGAGGGAAAAAATGGAAAGGCGGCGGAACTCAATGGGGACAACGGATTCACGTTTCCGGGCATCGGACACTTCACACGGACGGATCCGTTTTCCATCGCGCTTTGGTTGCAAATGCAGACTCCCCCGGCGCGCCAGGTCGTGCTCCATCACTCGAAAGCGCCCGCCGACGCCGGGAGTCGCGGTTACGAACTGCTGCTGGAAGACGGGCACGTTGCTGTCGGCCTGCATCACACCTGGCCTGGCAATTCCATTAAGGTCCGCAGCAAGGCGGCCATTCCCCCAAACGAGTGGGTTCATGTCGCCTTCACTTACGACGGATCGAGTCGGGCGGCCGGTGTCCGCGTTTTCCTCAACGGCGCGCCGGTCGAGGTCGAGGTGGTTCGCGACAAACTCGTCAAGGACATCACTTACCAGGGCGGCGAGCCGGACCTGGCCATCGGCTACCGGTTTCGTGACGCCGGGTTCAAAG
>QHPW01000024.1 GCA_003219675.1 Verrucomicrobiota bacterium | reverse complement strand
CTTCGATCCAGTCGATTTCCTCGACGCGAATGAGAATGACCCGGCCGTTTGCTTTGAAGGCGAGTCGCTCCGGTTTTTTCGCGTCCGGCCTCAAGCCCTCGAGCAGTGAGGCCAGATGTTGGTCTGACAAACCGCTTTCGCGGCGGCGCAATTGCTGGCGGGCGTGGCGCAGCGATTTCTGAAAACGTTCGCGGTCGAACGGCTTGAGCAAGTAATCAATCGCGTGAACTTCAAACGCCTGGAGTGCATGGCGATCAAAAGCGGTCACGAAAATCACCAGCGGCATCGTCCCGCCTGCAACCGACGCGCAAACCTCGAAACCCCCGAGCCGTGGCATCTGCACATCGAGGAAAACGAGGTCCGGCCTCTGCTTTTGAATCGCGGCGACCGCCTGGCGGCCGTTGGCGCATTCGCCAATGATTTCGAAATCACTCTCCTGTTTCAGCAACTGGCGGATTCGCGCGCGCGCCGGCGCTTCGTCGTCCACGATGAGGGTGCGAATCTTCATCTCAGCGCATGGGTTGTTCGTTCGCACGTTCTCCCCTGCCGGCCGGTCCCCATCCGGCCTGCGCTTGCGAGACAGTCACGACCTTCGGTTCGCCTCCGCAGACTTCGGTGCGACACGGGATGAGCAGCCGCGCCTCCAGCCCGCCGCCGGCGGCGGGCGTCAATTCGAACTGATGATTCGCTCCGTAAAGATGCGAAAGGCGTGAACGCGTGTTGGAAAGGCCAACCCCTTCGCGGTGCGGCGCGACTTCCGTCTCCGGCATCCCGGGACCGTTGTCACTCACGGTTAATTCCAACATTCCATTCAAACGCCGGGCGGCGATTTTCACCCGGCCCATGTCTTCGCGGGGTTCGATTCCATGGCGGATGGCGTTCTCCGCGAGCGGCTGCAGGATCAAGGACGGCACCAGAACGTCGTCCAGGCCGGGCTCGATCTCCATCTCCACGGCCAGCCGGTCCTGAAACCGGGTCTGCTCGATCTCCAGATAGCGTCCGAGGAAAGAGAGTTCCTGCCGCAGAGGCACCTCCTGAGTGTCGGACTGTTCCAGTGTGGCGCGCAAAAGCTCGCTCAGGCGCGCGACGATTCGATCGGCGTCATCCGGTTGCTCATGAATCATGGCCGAGATGGCATGGAGTGTGTTGAACAAAAAGTGCGGGTTCAGTTGCATTCGCAGCGCCTCCAGCCGGGTCCGCACCAACTCGGTCGCCAGCGCCGAAGCCTGCAATTCGCGCTCCCGACTCCGCTGGTAGTAATGCCAGCCGTGATGCGCCAGCACAATGGTCCAGTAAATGACGATGGTCACATGAGCATAATAAATCACCAGCTTCCTGAACAACTTGCCAAATTCAAACGTGGTGCCGTCCATCACCGATTTCTGACCGCTCAAAAGCCATCCGTAAACAGTGAAGTAAACCAGTGACACCAGCACCGACGCCGCACAATGGAGAAGAAACCAACGCTTGAGGCTTTGCCGTTCCAGATTGAAACGACGAGCCAGCCAGAGAATCCCCAGGGTCAGAAACGCCCAGGGAAACCATTCCTCGAAAGAGCGCCGGAATGCCAGCCCCCAGGGAAAGGTATGGTTTTCCACGAACTGCGAGGCGTAATTCTGTGCGGCTTCGATGATGACCACCAGGGTCCATAAAGCAAAAATCAGCCCGGACTTCCGCCAGGGACTCCGCATGAAATCGTGGATGTTCATGTACGCACCTTTGCCTTAATAGCCAGTCGCGGCCGATCTGTCGTCAAAAAATGATTGTCAACCGGACATCGGAGACCCGTTCTCCCGAGAAGCGGCTGGGACAGCCGAAGGCAGATTGGTTCGGGGCACCTGGCCTGGGTCAACCAATGGCGCTCCAACGCGGGCGGCGTTGGTAAACGTGGTTTTCTCCTTTTCAGCAGGCGCAGAGACTGCCGCGGAAGAACGATCCTCTGAAAACCTTTCCACGATTTGATCGAAGCGCGCGCAGAAATCAAACGTCGCGACCAGCGAGAACACGACGGCCATCACAGCGGCAAGGCCCAGGCCCAGGTGAACAGCGAAATCCATTCGCGTGGGTTGATCGCAACGAAACAAACAACGCCCTGCCGTTGCCGCGCTTCGCCTGCCTCCGGCTGCTGGGTCTTGCGGTTGCAGATTCATTTGGGTTTCCGTTTTCCCCTTTTCTAAGCTGGGTCCCGGGCGGGCGAAACCGATATGTGACGAACCGCTCGAATGAAGGGCCAGTCCGCTCAGCGGAGGTGATCAAAGGAAACCGGCGTTTGTGGAAAAGCTTCCACGGTTTTACCACCGCGCATTGGGACCATGAACCTCCGAAAAACGGCAGGGCGCGGTATCCTCACCGCGCCGCGGCCCGGCGGGCTGAGGACAGCCCGCCCTGCCTTGCGGCTCTTGGGAAAGGGGCCCGGCGGGTCAGCGCACACGTCCCAGACCAAACTGATCGCCGGCGCGAATCGGGCGGCCCTCCTGGAAATCAATCTCCACCATCTTCTCGCTTTGCACGTCGGCGCCGTGTTCATCCTTCAGCCCGGCCACAATCTGGCGCGTCGCAACCTCGATGACATCGCCTGTGGAAGGATAGGCAAACCGCCCGTCGAGGCTGAACGTCACCCAACCCGGTTGATCGCGCAGCGCGATGCTGGTGATCGGTTTCGGCGGCATGACGGTCGCATCAAAGATGTGCAATCGGCTGTTGTGCGCATCCGTCAGCCAGAGTTCCTTTTCATCCGGGGTCAGACCGATGCCGTGGCTTGGACAACCGTGCCGTTTCGTTGGTCCCTTCTCAAAACCCTGTATTTCCACCCGGTGCAGTTTCCTGCCCGTCGCCAGATCGCCGACTTCGAACCCAAGCAACTCATTCACGTTCACAAAACACAACGTCCCGCGCCCGTTTACCGTGAACGGCCGGATGAAGTTGCTGAATGGACCCACTTCACGGATTACCTCGCGCGTTTTCGTGTCTGTGACGCGGAGGAGCGGCGACGCCAGCCCGGCCAGAAACGCGTGCGAACCATCGAGGCTGATGATCGTGTTGTGCGCGCCGGAGTGGGTCACGATTTTCCTGAGGACCTCGCCCGTGAGCGCGTCCACCACGTGCCAATGGGCCTTTTCGAGCGACGGCAGATAAATCACTTTCCCATCCGGCGAAATCGCCATGCGGTCGCAGCCGCCTTGGTACGCTTTTTCCCAAAGGATTTTTTCTCTCACCAGATCGAAACAAGTGAGCGTCCTGGTAGTGGTGACGTAAAGGCGCCTGGTGGACGCATTCGCGCAAATGCCTTTGACATTCAGCGGCCGGCCTTTCTCGTCCAGCCCCGCAGAGGGAATCCGTTTCACGAACCGGTGATCGTGATCGATGTCGAACACCAGCACGCCATGGCCGCCGTATTGAAGGTAGTCGCGAATACCCGGCCCGGCCACATACAGACGCTTTTGCTCTCCCGTGCTTCCGCCCTCCGCCGCCCGCACGTGTTGCTTCAGCCCGACAAAGAACGCCGCGCAAATGCACGGCACCATTAAGACTATTCTCAACCGGAGAAGATTTCCGTTCATAGTGCAGCCGCAGCAAAAAGATGCGGGTATTGTGACTGAAGCCGCCAAACGATTGTCGTATCCGCATAACCGCTGAGCGTCGTGCTGGCAATCGTCGTCAGGAGACCCGTGTTGCTGCCCTCTTCGGCGCAGACAGGCGCGACAGCCAGAGTTCCCAGAAACGCCCATAACACAACCCATCGCCGTAGTTTCATACGTGTGATACCGCCCAACCCGGGCCTAACTTGATTGTGCGACTTTCTCGCACGTTTATCGATGCCAATTCAGTGTCATGTCACCTGAATACCATGGAACGTTCCGCTTTCCCCTCACCCGGCCTTCGGCCCCTCTCCCCATCCGATGGGGAGAGGGCGGGGTGAGGGGCTCTGCTGTTTCCAGCCTGGCCGGCGTCATTGTAAAGGAGCGTCAGGGACACCACACTAGCCTTGGTTCGCCGCCGCTGATCAGACAGCAACCCGCAACCGCGTGAATGTCGCCGGTCGCGGGTCCGTCGTGGACATCAGCGCCGACCTGGCCGCTATTCCTTCACCAACTCGATTTTGGTCGGAGTCAGTTCCTTTTTGCCATCGACCTCTTTAACCGTGCCGGTCGCCTTCACTTTTTTGGTTTCCTGGCAGATGTTCTCGTGAAACTTCTTGCTCACGTCGTTTTGCACCAGATAATACGTCACCGTTTTGTCGCCCTCCTTGACCTGAATCGCGTTCTGGCACGACTTGGTTTCCTTCAGCGCGCACTTGGCGCACTTGCCTTCGCCAGTGATGGTTTTTTCATCATCGGCACGGGCTTTCAGCGTCAACGCTGCTGTGAGACCCGCAATGACCAACGGGTATATGAGAACCTGCCCGGTCAAATGTTCAACTCATTTCGCGAGGGGAAAACCTGACTGACCTGACTGGCCCTGGAGCCGGCAGTGAACAGATTACGGACCCTGACGGAACAGCCAGAGCGCTGAAATCCTTGCACGAGCTTACGCCGCGACCGGGGCGCAACCAGGAACAACTCGTGCATGTCACGACTTTGGATCGGAGGGTTCCGCTACTGGCCGGACTGGTTCCCGGGCATGGCTGGCAGGCCAGGAACGGTGCCAACAAAACCAGGAGTGATGCGCAGTATTTTCCACCCGAAATCCTATGGCTGCCGCAGTTAAAGCTGGCCTTCATCCGGCCAGTGGCCTAAAGAAACCCCCAACACCGGCCATGAGCACCCAACCTCCATCCAACCCTTCCGCAACAGCCTTTCCTCACTCACCTCTTACACGACGACAGTTCATCCGGCAGGCCGGGCGTCTGGCGACTGGAGTCGCATTTGTGGCGGGGAGCCAGGGGCTGGTTTCCCCAAAGGCGTTCGGAGCGGAGAAAAGACCTTTAAAGATTGCCGCCGTGCTGACCGAATTCACCTATCGCAGCCACGCTCACGTTTTGCTCGAAAATTTCCTGGAACCTTACCTGTTCAACGGGAAGCTGACCTCGTCCGGCATGGAGGTGGTCAGTTTCTACGTGGACCAATTTGCCGAGCGCGACATGGCGCGCGAGGTCGCCGCGAGATACGGGATCAAAATCTATCCGACCATCCCCGGCGCGCTTTGTCTGGGTGGCGAACAACTCGCGGTGGACGGCGTGTTGTCGATTGGCGAACACGGAAAATATCCCATCAACGAGAAGGGCCAGCAGGAATATCCGCGCAAGCGGTTCTTCGACGAAATCGTGTCGGTGTTTCGGCGCAGCGGACGCGTGGCACCGGTTTACAATGACAAGCACCTTTCCTATCGATGGGACTGGGCGAAGGAAATGTATGACACCGCCCGAAGCCTGAAGATCCCCTTCATGGCGGGCAGCTCGGTGCCGCTGGCACAGCGACGGCCGCCGATGGAAATTCCGCGCGGCGCCAGAATCACCGAAGCAGTGTCGATCCACAGCGGACCGGTTGAGTCCTACGATTTTCACGGGCTGGAAGTGCTGCAGGCCATGGTCGAGTTTCGACGCAGTGCGGAAAGGGGCGTTTCTCAGGTCCAGTTTCTGCAAGGAGACGCTTTGTGGAAAACAGCAAGCGACGGGCTGTGGTCGCCGGAGCTTGCGCAAGCCGCGTTGGCGACTGACGTGCCCGTCCCGAACGCTTCTGCGCCCGACTTGATCCGTCCGCCGAGGAACAGCGACAGCGTCGCGCCATTCGTTCACCACGGCATTCTGGTCCGCTATCGCGACGGCCTGCGAGCCATCGTGCTCGGCGTCGGTACCGGCGGGGGTATCAAATGGCATTTCGGCTGCCGCATCGCGGGAGAACCGAACCCTCGGTTGACGAGTTTCTATGTTGGACCCTGGCAAAACCGGAACCTGTTCAAGGCCCTGGCCCACGCCATCCAGGCGCATTTTCGCGAGCGCCGCGCGCCCTACCCTGTCGAGCGGACTTTGTTGACCACGGGTGTCCTTGCGGCGGCGATGGATTCGCGATTCCAGGGCGGGCGCCTGGTTAACACGCCGCATCTCGCCATCCGCTACAGGGCGCGCGACTTTCGCCCGATGCGCGAGATGGGTGAAACGTGGAGGATTCTCACTGAAGACATTCCGCAACCGCCGGGCATCAACCCGCTTGGCCGCTAACCCAGTGCCCGGGCCCCTATGACTCCACCGGAAGTTTTGCTCCACAAGCTGACACGCCGTGAGTTCCGCCAACGCATGCAGTCGCGCGAATTGATAGCCTGCATCATCCCCGTCGCCGCCATCGAGCAACATCTGGAACATCTGGCCATGGAACACGACTGGCGCAGCGTTTGCCGTGTGGCCGCCGCTGTCGCCGAGCGTTTGCGGCCGCGCGTGTTGGTGGCTGAAGGGCTCATGGCCGGCATCAGCGAGCATCACATGCGGCATCCGGGAACGTTGTCGCTGCAACCCGGAACGTTCCTGGCCGTGCTGTCGGATTTGATCAACAGTGTGATCCGGGCGGGATTTAAGAATGTCCTGGTGCTGAATGGCCACGGCGGAAATATCGCCGCCTGCCGCGCTGCCTGGGACCAGTTCCTGCGACTGCATCAAGTGAACCTCCAGTTCCTCTCGTATTGGGACGTGCTGACGGAAGCCGACGCCAAAGAACTCTTGAAGAGCGGCCATCACCTGCCGGAAGACCTGCCCGGCCATGCGCAGGAATTCGAGACTGCGATTGCGCTCGCCGCATTCCCGGAGAACGTCCGAACCGACATATGGACCGATCAACCGGATCCGAAGCCGAGCATGGCGACAGCGCGGCAAGGCCAGGCGCTGGCTTGACTGAAATCCGAATGACGAATGTCGAATGTCGAATGACATCGACATTCGTCATTCGGATTTTCGCCACGCGACCGGTTCGACCCTGGGCACGAGGAGCAGATAGCATGTCGCCCCCAGAACAAGAATGACGGCGGCCACCACGAACGCCAGGACGAATGATCGGGTTTGTTGTGCGATCCATCCGGCCGTCATGGGAGAAATCACTGCCCCAAGATTGCCAATGAAATTTTGAATTCCCGTCCATTTGCCGGCCGCCTCCGGCCCCGCCAGCGTCTGAGTAATCGCCCAGACATTGGAAGTGAAAATGCCGAGCGATACGCACGAAGCGATGAGGAATCCCAGGGACAACGTTGGGTTCATCAGGAACGCCGCCGGCAGCATCAAGGCGGCGCATAATATCAGCCCGGTACCGGCGAATGTCTTGCGCACGCGCGTGGGCGTGCCGCCGCGCGCGATCCACAGGTCTGAAGCCCATCCGCCGGTCAGCGACGCGACCGCCATTCCCCAGAACGGCAATGAGCCAAACACGGCCATCTGTTCCACCGAATAATTCCTCTCGTTAATCAGATAGGATGGCAGCCAGGTCACCAGAAAAATCCAGACGTAGCCGAGCGCGAACATGCCCAGAGAAGTGCCCCAGGTTTCCCGACGCGAGAGAATCTCTGACATGCCCGGACCGCGTTTCCGCTGTCGGTCCGCCTGGACCGGATCACCCGGCACCGAATAAATCCACGGCAGCAGCCACAACAGACTGGCCAGTCCGACCCCGATAAACAACGCCCTCCAACCATAGCGACCGATGAACAGCCCGCCCAGCAATGTGCTGAGGCCAGGGCCGATTTTCGTCCCCACGTCCACGAGCGCATTGGGCAGTCCGCGGTGTTCCGCGGGAAAAAGCCGGACAACAATTCTGGACACGGACGGCAGGAACACACTTTCACCGATTCCCAATACCAGCCGCGCGGCGAACAAGGCCGCGAAACTGTTCGCCAGACCGGTGGCCGCCATCGCCAGTGACCACACGAGGAATCCTCCTGCGTAAACCCATTTGACATCGTAGCGATCGACCAGCCATCCGACAACAAGTTGAAACGCCGTGTAGCTCCAGAAGAAAGCCGACAACAAGTAACCGAGTTTCCGCGGCGACAGCAAAAATTCATCGGACAGAACCGGGGCGGCAACGGACAAACTGCCGCGATCAACGTAGTTGATGCAAACCGACAGCAGCAGGAGGACGACAATTCCCCAGCGTGGCGATGTGTGAGCGGGGCTCAACGCGGGAGGGATAATACCGGGAATGTCTCGGCTCCGCCACAGGGATCGTGAATTTCATTTCTATTTCCACGCTTCCCGCAGAAAGCGAACGAAGTTGCCGTTCCCGATCAACTCGATGTCGGCCGGCTTGTATCCGCGCGCAGCCAACAAGCCGGGAATGTTCGCAAGATCGGCGATGGTATCCAGGTCCATTGGGGTTTGTTCGCGGCCAAATGCGCCGTCCAGGTCGGAGCCAATGCCGGAGTGGCGCGCGTTGCCGGCGATCTGGCAGACGTGATCGATGTGGTCGATAATTCGCTCCAGCTTCAAACCAACGGCTTCCGGTGTCGTTTTGCGACGAATCCAACCCGGCACCATCATCCAGGCATCCAGCGCCGCGCCGATGACCGCCCCTCGTTCGATGAGCGCTTTGATTTGTTCATCGCTGAACTGGCGGTTGTGCGGCACGAGCGAGCGGCAATTCTGATGGCTGGCCCAAGCCGGGCCCTGAAACAAATCGAGCGCTTCCCAAAAGCAGTCGTCGCAAAGATGCGTGACGTCGAGAATCATGCCAAGCCGCTCCATCTCCTCCAACAACTCGCGACCTTCCGCGTTGAACCCGCCGCTGGCGTCCGTGCCCTTGGCATAGACTCCCGGTCCGTAATGCGCCGGGCCGATCGCCCGCAGTCCGTGTTCGTAAGCACGTTCCAGATGCTTCAATGTGACGATGGAATCGGCCCCTTCAAGACTGAGAATGTAGCCGATGGGCAATTCACGCGAGGGCGAGGTTCCTGAGAAGGCGTGATCGGCAGGGCGCGAGGTCTGATCGCGCCGCGGCGGGCTGGGCCCAGCCCGCCCTACCCGTTCATCTTCCCAAATCTTGACGTGTTTCTCCAAACCGGCCGCGTCCTTGATTTGCGCCATCTGCCCCGCTTCTTCCATCGCCCGATACCACGCGAGCTGCCCCTGCGTCTGCGCCCAGGCCTGCGTCTGCGAACGCCAGCCGAAGACGGGGCTGTAGGCGTTGTGCTCGATCCGCGCGATCAGCGTGGCGACACACAAGCCGACTCCACCTCGACGCATTTCGGGCAGGCAAACTGTCCCCTTTCCTCTGTCAGGCTTGTCGGCCATTCCCTTTTCGCGCTCCCGAATCTCCCCGATGGACCGCGTCAAATCGCGGTTCCACTCCAGCGCGTTCATGGCGAGATCGAGGTGGGCGTCGAAGATCAGCATAGCGGCTAAGCGAAGTATTGGAGTGATGGAGCGATGGAGCGATGATGTGAAGCGGCCTCCGCCCCAATACTCCGGCGCTCCACCGCTCCGTTCATGTTCTTTGTTCGTGTCATTCGCCTAAACCAGCAGATTCAGCAGCAACACCAGCAGCAGCGCAACAATTGAAATAATCGTCTCCATCACCGTCCAGGTTTTCAACGTCTGCGGCACGGTCATATTGAAATATTCCTTCACAAACCAGAACCCGCCGTCGTTGACGTGCGACAGAATCGTCGAGCCGGCGCCCATGGCAATCACCAGCAACTCAAGATGGACGCCGGGGGCTTTTGCGACAATGGGCGCGACGATCCCCGCCGCCATCGTGATGGCCACCGTCGCCGAGCCGGTTGCGACGCGAATCAGCGCCGCCACCAGCCAGCCCAACAGCAGCGGCGAGAGGTTCCTGCCTTCAGTCAATCCGGCTATGGCCCGCCCGACGCCGCTGTGCTCGAGCACCTTGCTGAAGCCGCCTCCGGCGCCCACCACCAACAGCATCGAAGCCACCGGCGCCAGGCATTCGTTGGAAAACTTCAGGACCTGCTCGCGATCGAAGCCGCGCGCAAAGCCGAATGAATAAAACGAGAACAGAACTGCCAGCACCATCGCCACACTTGGTTGTCCGACAAAATCGCCGCATTGCCGCAGGAGATTCTCTTTCGGCAACGCCAAATCTGCCACCGTCGCTGTCAGCATCAGCAACACCGGCAGCAAAATCGTAAAGACCGTGATCGCGAAGGACGGAGGGACTTTCGTCTCCGTTTTGGGAGACATTTGTTCGGCCGGGACGCCAAGGCCCAGCGACACGCGGTCGCCCACGAATTTTCCAAACAACGGGCCGGCCACGGCGGCCGTCGGCAGGCCGACCAGCAGCGCGTAGAGGATTGTTTTGCCCATGTCCGCTTTGCCGGCCGCCTCGTTGAATATCCCCATCGCCGCAACCGGCCCTGGATGCGGCGGCATCAGACCGTGCACAACCGACAGACCCGCAACCAGCGGAATGCCCAGTCGCAATAACGGCGTTCTCGTTTCGCGCGCGACCGTGAACAAAATGGGGACCAACAACACCAACCCGACGGCGAAGAAGACCGGAACGCCGACGAGGAACGCAATGAACATCATCGCCCAATGAAGTTTCTTTTCGCCCGACGCGCGAATCAGTTTGTCGGCGACCACCTGCGCCCCTCCGGACTCGGCCAACATTTTCCCCAGGATTGTTCCGAGCCCGATGACCATCGCGATATCGCCCAGCACCTTGCCCATGCCTTCCAGAAAACTTTTGGGGACGTCCGCTACCTTCATGCCGGAACACAGCCCCACAAACAGGGAAGCGAGCATTAAAGCGACGAAGGAATTGAGTTTGAATCGGGCGATGAGAACGATGAGGCCAATGACGGCAATCACAGGGATCAGGAGCAGGGTGCTGTTATGGCTCATGGCGTGATCCGCTTTCCGAATAACGCGAATGCGCGCGAATGAAAATGGATTCCGGCGACGCAGTTTCTGAATTCGCGTATCGCTGCGCGGCTTTCCCGCCTTCGATCACTACCGCTTCAGAATGCAACGCGACGGTCGGGCAGATGTGCCACGGGAGACCGTAGAGGCAGTCACCGACCGCGAAGTCGTCCGCGTGCGTCGTTTCCACGACCAGATGCTCCTCGCTGTGCATGAGGGCCTTCGCCTCGGACAGATTCAGAAACTGCACGCGTGGATGCGGCATTTCGGACGCGATTGCTTTGTGGCCGAGGTCGAGGCAGAGGCGGTTTGAACCGGGCTTGCTGATGACCCGCGTGAGCACCAGCGCCGCTGGCAGAAAGTCCAGGTCGGCAAATTTGTTGCCGTAACTTGCATCCCAGAAAACGCACGTGCCTGGGCTGCACTCGACATCGCCGCGCCTGGCGTGCATCGGAAACGTGGGGGTCCCACCCACGACGACTCGTGGAACTGGCAAACGGGCTTGGAGGAGTTCCTGGCGCAGCGCGGCTACGGGAGCAAAAGCCGCGTCGCAATTCTTTGTGCGAACCGTAACGTCAACGTCGTGAATGTGCCCGTCGTAAGCGTGAAGCCCTCCCGGTTTGAGCCCGGACAGCGAGCCGATCAATCGGTAGAGTTCGACCGCCTTTGGCCCCGGCGAGACACCCGTGCGATGCTGGCCGCAATCGAGGTCCAATAACACTTCCAGTTCCGGGGAGCACACGCCGCCGGCGTGTTCTTCCCGGCGGCCCGCCGGGAAGTTTTCGTCGCGCGTCGCCGGATTCGATGCGTGAGAGTCACCCGGCGCCGTTCCGCTCGGCGCGCCGCCGACCGGGGCACGCGGGCCATGTGCGCTCCCCAGACCGGCGGCTGCCGCCGCCTCAGATAAGGCGCGGATCGCTTCGGCGTCGTCGGCGATCACAGAGAACTCCGTCTGCGGAAACGACTTCAGCAGTCGGATCAAGCGGTGAACGTTCGGCCCGACCGGCTGGTAGGCGAGCAGCACGTCAGGGGCGCCGCACGCGGCGGCCATCTCGGCTTCGGCGACCGTCGCGCATTTGAATCGGGTTATCCCTTGTTCCATTTGCATCTTGAGAACCTCGACGAGCTTGTGGGTTTTGATGTGCGGGCGCATCCGCTCCACACGACCCCCGATGCGAATCATGCGGCGGATGTTCTCCTGGACACGATCAGGGTAGATCAGCAAGCAAGGAGAAGGAACCTCCGGTGCACCACTACGCGATCTCAAACACCGCCTCAATTTCCACAGCAATGTTTCCCGGTAAAGATCCCATGCCCACCGCACTGCGGGCGCCGATGCCGTTTTCGGGGCCGAAGACATCGCGAAACAATTCGCTGCAGCCATTGATCACTTGCGGATGGTCGCGAAAGTCGGGCGTGCAATTGACCATGCCCAACACTTTGACGACCCGCTTGACGCGGTTGAGGCTGCCGAGTTCGCTCTTGAGCGTGGACACAATCGCCAGCCCCGTTTGGCGGGCCGCCGCTTTGCCTCCTTCCAGGTCGAGGTCCTGCCCGACGCGGCCGGTCATCATTGTTTTGTCCGGTTTAAGAGGGCCGTGGCCGGAGACATAGGCGAGGTTGCCGCAAACCACGAGCGGCTTGTACACCGCGACCGGTTTGGGCGCGGACGGGAGTTCCAGTTTCAGTTCGGCAAGGCGAGCTTCAGGGTTCATAAACTTTTCAACCACGGATTAACACGGATGGACACGGATTAGAGGAAAAAGTTGTTGTTGAAGGACTTTTTGCGCCGCCATTGGTGCGCCTCTTGAGTTCCGTTCGCGATAATCGGTGTAATTCGTGTCATTCGATCCGTGTTCATCTGTGTGCATCTGTGGTTTTGAATCAATCCACAAACATGAACTCGTTCGAGAGCAGCAACACCTGCGCGTATTTTTCCCAGGGACTGAGCGGTCTGGGCGGCGGCTCCGGCGGGCCGCTGAAATCCTTCTTCGCGTTCCACTCGCCGGCGTATTCGCTGAAAGAACCGCCGGCGGCCGGGCCTTTCGACTTGATGACCGGCGACCATTTGAAGTCGTCGTTGTTCAGATTTGCGTTAAAGTCCACGACGAACTCAATCGTGTCACCCATCTTGACCTCTAGCGATTCGATTTTCGTTTCGGCCTTATCGTTGTGCAGTGTCCAGCTCCCGAACGAGCCCGCGCGGCTGGAGACGACCAGTCCGCGTATGCCGTCGCCTTCCTTGTGTTCATGTGCCAGCGTTCCACTGATTGAAACGACGCCATCGCGCGGCGCAGTCCAACGGCGAACAACGGCGTGCCGCAGATCGTTTCCCGCGTGTCCGCCTTCGGCAGTGAACCGGGCCCAACCGAGTTTGTCGTCCGGCCACTTTGGTCCGCCTTGCCATGCCTCTCCATCGAAATGAGGCAGCAATTCGAAACGTTTCACTCGCTGCGATTGCTCGTCGTATTCGCCGTAGCCATATTGCCAGGGTGAGACCACCGGTTTGAGCGGTTCCGGTGGCTGCATGGATCCGGCCTGAGCAATGAATCGTTTGCCCAGTACAACCTGGCGCGGCGTCGGCGGACGTTGAAAGAGGATCCGGTAGAATTCCTGAATTCGCTGTTCGGGTCTCTTGAACGCAACGAGATCAGGTTGATCTGCCAACGTCCGGGCGCGCTCGACCACGAACGGACTGTTCATGAAAAAGAGCGCTTGCTGCGGCACGGTAGTGTCGAGACGTTGAGGGCTGTGCATATCCGGGTTGGCGAAATCGAAGACGCGGAAGACACCCGGCAGGAACTGGCGGTCGATGACACCGTAAACCGTGCGGCGCAGAGCAAACGGTCTTTTGAACAGGTCAACCGGTTTGCCGCCTGTGTCCGCGTCCAGTTGGCCGGACACCGCGATCAACGAGTCGCGCATGGACTCGAAATCCAGCCGATGGCGGTTGAAGTGCCACAGCAGACGGTTTTCGGGGTCGAGTGTAGCCGCCGAGGTAAGGAGGCGGACAGGCTGGTCTGTTGACCCGGCACGGGCAGTCCGCCTCTTTACCTCGGCGGCTACGAAGGCAGCGTCGCTGCTCTGCTGATAAACGCTGGACCGCATGATCAGCCGGTGCAGCTTCTTGACCGACCAGCCCTCGGCCATGAAACGGCAGGCGAGCCAGTCCAGGAGTTCGGGATGCGTCGGCCCTTCGCAACGCGTGCCGAAATCGCTCGGGGTGCGCACCAGCCCCGCGCCGAAGTGATGCAGCCAGATGCGGTTGACCATGACGCGGGCGGTGAGCGGATTGTCTTTGCTGGCGATGGCGTTCGCCAGTTCGAAACGCCCGCTGCCCTGCGTAAATGGCTTACGACTTTCGCCGGCGAGAATTGCCGGAAACTGTCGTGGCACCTCCTCGCCTTTGTTGGCCGGGTTGCCGCGAATGAAGACCCGCGGGTTCCGTTGTGACCGGCGGTCTTCGAGAACCACGGCGTAAGGCGGCGAAGCCGACTTGATAATCCACCGGTCAATCTCCGCTTGCAGTTTCGCCAACTCGACGCGTCCGCCTTCGTCGAAAAACCATTCCAAATCCACAATCGCGCCTTGCGGCACAAGCACGGGCGCGTCCGCGCCGTAAAGCACGCGGCGCAGCTCTTCCTGATTCGCGTCAGGCAAAGCAGACGGAGCAGGCGTTTTGTCTTCCTCACCTTTCTTCAGCAAATCGCGCCAGGCTTTGTGCGCCCCAACCAACAGTCCGCCGTAACGTTTCGCGACGTCGCGCATGGACGCCGGAGGATTTGTGGCGAAGGCCCGCAACACAAGCGGGTTGACTTTCCGGGCGACGTCCTTGTTGTTTTGAGCTCGCGCTGCGACAGCTATTCCAGGGTCGTCCTCAGCCTCCCTTCGGGCACCCTCTTCCCGCGGAGGGGAGAGGGACGACGCCAGGGGCGCATCGGCCGCCGATTCGGACGTGGAATTCGTTCGAGTTGAAAACGACCGGATGACTTCAGAGGCTCGCGCGGCGAAATCCGCCGCCGGTACTGGTGCCAATTCATGCCAGATCGCGAACACGGGATGAATCTGTTTGGCGGTCTGGCGCAGATAATTGTCCCATTGCCGGACGATGGTTGGATTCAAATCATCCGGTCCGCGAATCGCATAAAACTCCTCGCTGGGCAGCTTGTCCACGTCGAGCACGGCATTGAGGTATTCGACGGTTTGATTGCGCAGGCGATCGGAGAGTTCATCGCATTTTTTTCCAAACGTGGCGTTCAGCTTCTCCTCGCGCTCGTGAAGGCCCTTGACGAACTCCGCGTACTTCTGGTCCTCGTCGAGATTGGCCGCGAGCGGCAAGGCGCGCTCGGTCGAACCGTTAAAAACGCCGTAGAGCGAGTAATAATCCTTCGTCGGAATCGGATCGTACTTGTGATCGTGGCAGCGAGCGCAGCCGACGGTCAACCCTTGCGTGCCGCGCATGAGCACATCGATGCGATCATCTATGATGTCATGCGTCACGCCGAGAAAACGCCGGCCCAGCGTCAGAAATCCCATCGCGGCCAGGTCGCGGCGGTCGTCGCCCTTCACAATCTGGTCCGCCGCGATCTGTAACTTCAGGAACTTGTCGTAAGGCATGTTCTCGTTGAACGCGCGGATGACCCAGTCGCGATACACGTAGGAATGAACGAACCGACCTTCCTCGCGATCGGTGTAAACGTAGCCTTTGGTGTCCGAGTAACGCGCCACATCGAGCCAGTAGCGTCCCCATCGCTCGCCATAACGCGGTGACGAGAGCAAGCGGTCCAGGACACGCTCAAAAGCATACGGCGATTTATCTTTGAGAAACGCGTCGACCTCCTCGGGCGTCGGCGGCAGACCGGTCAGATCGTACGTCGCGCGGCGAATCAGCGTGCGTTTGTCCGCCAGCGATGAAGGCTGGAGTCCTTTTTCCTCCAGCTTCGCGAGAACGAAATGATCAATGGGCGTCTGCGTCCAGCGCGTGGCCTTGACTCCTGGAACGGCTGGTTCCTCCGGCGGCTGAAACGCCCAATGCCGCCGAGTTTTCACCTTCGGATTTCGGATTTCAGATTCTCCTGTCCTCGGATCAAACAACGAAGTCCCCAATCTGTTCGCCACTCAGCTTGCCTCCCGCTTTCTTCGGCGGCATTTGCAGGTCGTCGTTGGTGTAACGAATGGCTTCGATCAACCGGCTTCTGTCGGCGTGACCGGGCACGATGGCCGGTTTGCCCGACTCGCCGCCTTTGAGCACGCCTTCCCGGCTGTCGAGCAATAGATCGCCTTTGAGTTTTTCCGCAGAAGCGCTGTGGCACTTATAGCAATGCTCAACGAGCACTGGACGGATTTTTTTCTCGAAGAATTCGTAGTCCCCGGACTTGAACTCCGCCGCAGACACCAGCGCAGTGGAAGCAAGCGCGGCGAATGTCAATCGCGGGCCGAACTTCAAGTCAGAACGAAACATAGCCGGAACTTCCCGAAGCTATGGCCGCCGGAGCGAAATGACAAGACTTGTCGTCCGCGCTTGCTGTGGTATCGTCGTGTCTGTGAAGGTCAACGAAGTTCGCAAGCTTCTGCACGCGCAGCCATTCCGTCCCTTCCTGATCCATGTGGCAGATGGGGTCGCATACCGGTCAAACATGAGGACTTCGTCGCTCTGGCGCCGACCGGCCGGGAAATGATCGTTTATTTGCCCGATGGCGACTATCAGATCGTTGATGTGATGCTGGTAAGACGCCTGGAAGTTTCTGCCAAGAACGGCGCCCGCAAACCTCGAAAGTGATACGGCGTCAATCGCCGACCGCTTCACGCGAGCCGCGTGCCCTCACCGGATTCTCCGGCACGCTCTTTGTGTTACGGCTCTCAGTCTGTCGTTCACAGTGTTGCGCCTGATTTTTAGTGGCGATATATCGCGGCCTGGGTTACAACTCCTTTCATCATGCACCTTTCCCGCAGGGCTTTTCTCGGCGGCGCTACATGCGGCGCAGCTTCTCTCTGCTCCGGCGCGGAGTCCGGAGCCGGACATGCGCCGGCCAAAGGCCGCGTCACGCTCGCCATTTCCACTTACTCCTACTGGCATTTTCGACCCCCGAAGGTTTCCATCGAAACGGTGATTGAAAAATCCGCGGAAAGCGGCGTGAGCGGCGTCGATATTCTTCACCGACAGATGGACCTGGAGGAGAAAGCGCCGTTCGCCGCCGAAGGACGCACTTACTGCAACAGGTTGAAGCGGCTCGCGTTCACGCACGGCATCGACCTGATCTGCCTCTCGACGCATCAGAACTTTGTCAGTCCGAAACCGGAAGTCATCGGCGAGAACGTCGAGCACACGAACAAGTGCATCGAGATCGCGTATCAACTCGGCGTTCCGTGCATCCGCATCAACACGGGCCGGTGGAACACGGTGGATTTCGACACGTTGATGGCTAATCGCGGCGTTGAGCCGATCCTGTCCGGCCACACGGAGGAAGAAGGCTTCAAGTGGTGCATCGACGGGATTCAACGCTGTCTGCCCAAAGCGCAGGAGTGCGGCGTCCTGCTCGCACTGGAGAATCATTGGGGCCTGGCGCGCACGCCGGAAGGGTTGCTGCGCATCGTCAACGCCATTCATTCGCCCTGGCTCGGCGTGCTGATGGATACCGGCAACTTTCTGGAAAACCCATACGACAAGTTGGAACAAATCGCGCCGAAAACCGTGTTCGTCCAGGCCAAGACTTATTACGGCGGCGGCGAATGGTACACGCTGGATCTGGATTACCAGCGCATCGCGACAATCCTCGCCGACGCGGGCTATCACGGTTACGTGTCGCTGGAATTTGAAGGGAAGGAAAACCCCGATGTCGCGGTGCCGAAGAGCATCGAGATGCTGCGGAAGGCCTTTGCTTCGCAGCCGACGAGGTGACGAGGCGGCCGTTATGCGAAAAGGCACGCGCCTCCTCACGTCGGCGGCTATGGGCACCCTTATTCCCATGAAGATCCACCAGATCATCTGCCAAATCCTGCGCGTCGAATCGGTTCAGAAGAAAACCGCCAGTTGCCAGGACGTGGTGCTGGTCCGCGTTCGCACTGACGACGGACTGGAAGGCATCGGCGAGGCGGACGCATCACGCGAAGTCATCAAGGCCATCATCGACGCGCCGTTCAGCCACAACATCGCCTGCGGTTTGCGCGAAATTTTGATCGGCGAAAATCCGCTCGAGACGGAGCGGCTCTGGCAAAAAATGTATCGCCGCACGATGTACTTCGGGCGGTCCTCCGTCACCGTCTGCGCGATGAGCGCGGTGGACATGGCGCTGTGGGACCTCAAAGGCAAACACTTCAAACAACCCATTCATCGCCTGCTCGGCGGCAAACAGCACGATCGCATCAAAGCCTATGCCTCGATTCTGTTTGGTCGTAACGGAAAACAAACCAAAGAAATCGGGCAGCGTTGGGTCAATGCCGGTTACCAGGCGATCAAGTTCGGCTGGGAGCCCATGGGACAGAGCGAGGCGCTCGACATTGAACTGGTTCGCGGGGCGCGTGAAGGAATCGGCGACGGCACGACGCTGCTGATCGACGCCGGCTGCGTGTGGGATGCGCGAACCGCTTTGTCCCGCGCCCAGGCCTTTGCAGAGTTCAACATCGGCTGGCTCGAAGAGCCACTGTGGCCGGGCGACGTGGACGGCTACGTCTGGCTGCGCGACCGCTCGCCTGTCCCCATCGCCGGCGGCGAAGAAGAATGCGGACGCGAGTCCTTCCGGCCTTTGATTGACCATCATGCGCTCGACGTTTACCAGGTGGACCTTTCCCGGAACGGGTTCACGGATGCCGCTTACGTCCGCGCCCGGGTGGAGGAAATCGGAGCGCGCCTGTGCAATCATTGTTACACCAGCCCGGTGACGGTGGCGGCCAGCCTCCATTGGCTTTGCACCTGCCGCGACGCATTTATCTTTGAAGACTGCGTCGAGGACTCGCCCATGCGCCACGAATTGGCGCAAGAAAAACTCCAGGCCAGAGACGGCTGGATCGCGGTCCCGGAGGGTCCGGGCCTGGGCATCACGTTGAACGAGGAATTCGTCAAAAAGCACCTGGTCGCGGAGTCCGGGAGATGAAAAGCCCCCAACTACAAACACCCATCAAACTCCAGGCGCCAAACTTCAAACACGGGTTCGACCGGTTTCCGGTTGGTGTTTTGAGGTTCGGATTTCTTTTGAGCTTTGGACTTTGGATTTGGAGCTTTGCGCCCCTATGACCCCTCCAGTTGATCCAGCACAAACCCAACCCACGGCTCTTCGCTGGCGCATCCTCGCGCTCCTGATGGCCCTATGCTTCATAAGTCACTTCAATCGCGCCAGCATGGCGAGTGCGGGGGACGAGCGGATCATGAAACAATTCGGCATCTCCACCGAACAAATGGGCGTGGTCTATTCGGCCTTCTTGATCGTTTACACCATTTGCATGATCCCGGCGGACTCTTCATTGATCGCTATGGGCCGCGCGTTGCCCTGGCCGTCATGGGTATTGGCACGGCGCTGTTCTGCGCATTTACGGGGATGGTCGGCTGGGGAATCATCGCCGCAAGCGGGATCTGGGTTTCGCTATTGATCGTCCGCTCGCTGATGGGATTCCTCACCACGCCGCTTCATCCAGCGAGCGCGCGCGCGGCAGCGAGTTGGTTTCCGACGGGCCAACGCGCGCTGGCCAACGGCCTGATCACCGGGGCCGCGCTGTTGGCCTACGCGGTTGTCCATCCGCTGTTCGGGGCGTTGATCGACCGGGTCGACTGGCCGAACGCCTTTGTGATCGCGGGCGGGTCCACTCTGCTTGTGACTTTGATCTGGTTTGCTTACGCCACAGATCGCCCCGGTCAATACCGGCCGAATGGGAGTTCCAGCGGAAAGTCCCCGGACCGGAATCGCGGCGGCACAGACATCCGGAAAAGCAACACCGGAGAAAGAAAAGGGGCCCGCACTGGTTTCGTACTGGGACCGTTGTTGCGGGATCACAATCTGATTTTGCTGACCTTGAGCTACGCGGCGGTGGGCTACTTTCAATACCTGTTCTTTTACTGGATGCACTATTACTTCGACGAAGTGATGGGCATGGGAAGGACCGAGAGCCGCTTTTACGCGGGCCTGCCCAATCTGGCGATGGCCCTCTGCATGCCGTTCGGCGGCTGGTTGACTGATCGTGCGCAGCGGGGGTTTGGCGACGCATTGGGTCGAACCCTTGTCCCGCGAATCGGAATGACCGCGAGCGCCTGCCTGCTGCTGTTCGGCATTTTCGCACGGCATCCCCTCTGGATTGTTTTCTGGTTTACTCTGTCGCTCGGTATTCTGGGCCTCTGTGAAGGATCTTTCTGGACCACCGCGGTGGAACTGGGCGGTTCGCGCGGCGGAACAGCCGCCGCCGTGATGAACACCGGCGGCAACGGCATCGGTTTGCTGGCGCCGATGGTGACGCCGTGGGTAAGCGCGAAGCTGGGCTGGGCCTGGGGGATCAGCCTGGGCGCGCTGGTCGGTCTGGCCGGCGCTGTCTGCTGGTTTTGGATTGACCCGCGGGAACGCAACGACCAAAACACCTCCGACCAAATCGCATGAACAGGATCGATCTCAACGGAAGGAAGGCCATCGTCACCGGCGGCGCGCGCGGCATCGGCTACGCCATCGTGGAACGGCTGCTGGCTTCGGGCGCCAGTTGCAGTCTTTGGGACCGCGACGCCGAGCGGCTTGAGACAGCTGCGAAGAATCTGTCCGCGGGCAATCGGATCCACACCTCCGCGGTGGATATTACGAAGTCTGAATCGGTGAATGCGGCGGCTGAGGCTACCTTCAACCATTTCGGGGCCATCGACATTTTGGTGAACAACGCGGGCATCGCCGGCGCGACCAAACCTGTGTGGGAACTGACCCCTGCCGAATGGCGCGAAGTGATCGAGGTCAACTTGCTCGGCGTTTATCACTGTTGCCGCGCCGTCGTGCCAAAGATGATGGAGCGGAAATACGGACGCATCGTCAACATCGCTTCCGTCGCCGGCAAGGAGGGCAATCCGAACGCGAGCCATTACAGCGCATCCAAGGCAGGGGTCATTGCGCTGACCAAATCGCTTGGAAAAGAACTGGCCAAAACCGGCGTCCTTGCAAACTGCATCACGCCCGCGGTCATTCAGACCGAAATCCTCGACAACGTGCCCCAAAGCCACATCGACTATATGAGATCGAGCATTCCGATGGACCGCATCGGGCGCAAGGAGGAAGCCGCGGCGATGGCGGCGTGGCTCTGCTCGGAGGACTGCTCATTCAGCACCGGGGCGGTGTTTGATTTGTCCGGGGGCCGGGCGACGTATTGAGGCGGCCTGTCATAGCCGCTGTGTTTCAGTCAGTCAAAGAATTGAGCCGACTTTCCATGAGTGTGCCGCTACAACCTCCGCGTTCGACTGCAATCCAACCCTTCACCATTCCCATTCCTTGAACAGATCGGCGACTGGATACTTGAAACCGGGCAACAAATGCCCGCCCTCCAGGAAACCACCCGCAGACAGCATTGCGCGATTGGTCGGCGATTGGCAGATTTCGACGCGTTCCATGGCGGGGTCGATGATCCACGCAATCTGTGTGCCACTTGAAAAGAAGTCCTTGAGCCGCTCGTCGATTTCCTGCCGGGTACTTGTCGGCGAAAGAATTTCAACCGCCAGGTCCGGGGCCCCTTGAAAAAACGCGGCTGTGGACCGTCTCAAACCTTTCAACCGTGCTTTGCAAACAAACGAAACATCCGGCGCGCGGCAATTGCGGTTCTTCATCCAAAATCCGGTGCTGGAATCCCAGACTGCGCCCAACTTGTTCGTCTGAGCAAATGCCCGAAGCGCCATCAACAGATCGGCGCAAATATCCCCGTGATAAAAGCTGTTCTTGGGGCTCATGACCAATTCTCCATTGACCACCTCGTGAAGGTAACCGTCTTCGGGCAAACCTCCCAATTCGGCTTCCGTCCACACTTTTTTGCTCTCTACAGTCGCAGCCATATCAGAAATCTAGACAACGTGTCGCGAAAGTCGAGCCGGAGTTACAGCCAGCTTACGCCACTGGCGCAAATGAGGTTCGCAAATAACTGCTGAGCAGCGATAGATGGTTAGAGGGCGGCATCTTGCCGCCCGGAGAGAACGCCCGGTTGCTTGGCCATCCGCGAATAGCCGGACACTTTGGATTATGCGCGCGCTTGTTCCGCCGGGCAGGATGCCCGACTCTACGGCGGGTCGGAGGCCCGCCGCCACCTCGGGACCGACGAAATCTCCCCGGCTCAGGGCAATCCGGCCACCAAATCGCCACTCAACAACGACGGGCACCAATATTTCTCGATGTGTTCGACGACAAGCTCTGTCCCCTGATCGTGCCTGACGAACGGACGCAGCGCCGGGTTGTACATCGTGTCGGTCAAATCCCGCGCCAACATGCAGTGAATGCCCCAGCGCGTCATCTGTCGGATGGCGAATGATCGGTTCAATACGCACATGTTCGTGTGCACGCCCATCACAATGAGATATTTCACACCAAGCTGCCGCAGAAAACGATAGACCTCCTCGCCGTTGTCCGAGATGCCGTCGAACTCGCCGATGTCCAGTTTCGCGTTCTCACGCGTCCATGCTCGATACCAGGGTTTTTGGGGCGTGTCACAGCCGCCGTCGGAATCGTCAATGGGCAGCGGCGGCTCGGAGACTTCCAGCGGTTTGGGAAACTCGCCCGGCGGGGCGAGCATGACCCGACGGCGTTGCGGTGTGTCCTTGTAAAAATTCATTGTCTCGGACGGCGCATGAATGATTTGAATGCCTTTGGCGCGCCCGGCCCTGATGACCGGCGCCATTTTATTTGCCAACGCGCCGCACCGTTCTGTGGCGCCGTCGCACCAATGCTTGTCCCACATATCGCAAATAATGATCGCGACTTCCGCAACCGGAACTTCTTTCATCATCGTCACTTCATCCCACACACCGCTGCCTTTGAAAGTTTCCACGCGCGTGCGCAGTTTGAGTTTGATCGATCCTTCGGGCCTGGGCCGGAGCGGCGGCTGGACATCGCCACCGAACACCGGGCTGGAGCCTAAGGCAAACAGCAACAGGACAACCGAAGCGCTGGCTTTCATGGCAGTCAGTATCCCCCCGTCTCAAAGGTTTGTCGCGAAAATTTTGAATTGAGTCAGCCACGGAGTGGCGGAAGAGGGCAGCCCACGGCGCAAGCCGTGGGGAGCAATGCGTCGTAGTCAAAAGCCCCGTCAGGGGCGACAGAATTCCTACCAAGGAGAATGGTCTTTCGCCGCTGCGCGGCTCCGATTTCTAAACACTCCAACCCACGGCTGACGCCGTGGGCTACCGTCTGACGCTGCTCCGCAGCTCTTTGGTGTCGCTCTCAAAATCGGATTCCAGCCAGCCGCCCAGCAGGGGCACCGACTGACCGCCAAAACCCTATCCGAATCCCGCCCGCGTCCCCCGCCGCATGCACCGGACAGGTACACAATTCACGCTCCAGACCAACTTACAAACTTCATTATTTCTCCGACCTGACATTTGCGTTGGCAGCAGGCGGCCCGTCGCCCTGCAGATAGGCGAACAAATCCATCACTTGCTGCGGCGTCATGGCTTCGAGCAAGCCTTCCGGCATCAGCGAGACCGATGACGGATTCAGCTCTTTGATCCGGTCCCGCGCGAGCAGGTGCCGCTGATTGTTGCCATCCAGGATCGTCACTGCGCCTGGCGAGGACTCCACCATCAGCCCGGCGAGGGACTGATCATCTTTTGTCGTAACGTCGTAGCTGACGTATTCCGGACGAATGTAGGCGCTCGGATTGACCAGGTTGAACAGCATCACCTCCGTGTTCTTACGATCTGCGCCGCTCAGATCAGGACCGATCGTATTGCCTTCGCCAAAAAGCCGGTGGCACGCCGCGCAGCTTTGTTGAAAGACAAGTTTGCCCGCTGCGGAATCGCCTTTGCTCGTCCGCCCTGCGGCGCCGCTCGGATTCAACACCAGGCGGAGGCGATTCAACGTAATTTGCTTCTCTTCATCCGTCGCCGACCGAATCCTTCCCCAGCGTTTCTCCACGCGCTCCGAGAGTCCGGCATCTTTCAGCGACACAATCTGCCGCAACTGGTCGAAGCTCAGTTCGCCCGGCGCCATCCGTCCTCCATCCACGCCTTCCAACAGCGCCATGGCCCAGGCGGGACGGCTGCAAAGCGCGTTGCGCGCCCGCTGGCGCAGGGCGGAGTTCAATCGCGGATACATCTCCACAACGGCCGCCGCGACCTCTTTCTCGGGGAACCGTTGCAGCGCGGACAGCGCGGCGTTTTGCAACGTTGCCGATTTCGCACTTTCGAAAATCCCGAGCAGCAGTGGAACGCTTTCCTTCTCTCCCACCTGGCCGAGAACCTCCATCGTTTCAGCGCGGTCCGCGTCCGCAGCCGAGTCGTTGGCAATCAGTTTGCGCGCCGTCTTGCCGGCCTCTGGAATTCCGAGCCGCAGACCGAGGTGGACCAGGCTCAGGCCCGGACTGTTCTGCCGCCACGCCTGTGCGAACCATTCCTGAAGCGGCAAGGGGACCCTTTCCAAACGCCGCCCGGCCAGCGCAAGTTCCATTCCCTGCAACACCCGTTCGGTGTCGGCGGTCGTCGGCGCCATCGACAACAGCCGCGCGCAAGTCGCAAAATCCGCGTCCGTCCCTTCAGCCGCGTAGCGCCGCGCCACACGTTCGATAATGTGCTGCTGAACAAGCGGCCTTTGCCAGATCGCCGGAGAAGCAAAAAGCCCGGTGACTTGTGCGCGGTCGGAGATGGCTTTGCTCTCAATCGCCCACCAGATCAACAGCGGGATTTGCGGATCGTTCGCGTCTTCATCGCGCCGCAGCAGTTCGCGGATGATGGGCAACGTCTGTTGTCCCGGCAGTCTCTTTGCGGTGCAGACGAGTTGATTTCGGACGACGGCGCTCGGTTCCTGACGCGCCATTCCGATCAAACGCTCCTCCGTCCTCGGCGGGATTTTCCTGGCATCGCCCAAAAACCGAATCGCCCAGGCGCGAACGTCTTCACTGCGGTGCTTCAACAATTGGCCGGCCAGGTCGTTGTTGAATCCGCCGCTCACGTAAAGCGCCCACAGACTTTGCAGCGCAAGCCGGTCGTCTTTTCCAGCAAAAATGGCGTTGCGCAGATGCGGAATGACTTTCGGGTCCCGCCGCTCCGCCAGAATCTGTCGCGCTTGCCGACGGAACCAGTCGTTCCGATGAGCGAGCAATTTAACCAGTTCCTCAGTCGACAACTTTGAAAGGTCGAACGGGCTCGCGGGCGGGCCGCCCACATTGGCACGCGCGTCTCTTGTGCTCCCCTGCCACTGAATCTTGTAGATGCGTCCGTTGCTTCGGTCCCAGGTGTCGAGCGAATCGACGTGCGTCGCCCGCTTGTCATACCAATCCGCAATGTAAACCGCACCGTCCGGGCCGATGGTGCAATCGACCGGCCGGAACCAGATATCGTCAGTGGTCAGCAGTTCGCCGCCGAAATGGCCTTTGAAACTGGAGCCATCACGCTCCAGCACGTGCCAATAAATCGCGTTGGCGAGCAGGTTGCCCGCGATGTAAGTGCCGTTGAACTGTGCTGGAAAAGCGCCGCCTTGATAAATGATTCCGCCATCCGTGACATGACCGCCTTTGAAACCCTTGTAGGGAATGTGATCGAAGTAACCGAAGGTATAGGGATTATGCAACGGGCCGTGTTTGCTGAAGCCTTTGATGTAATAACCGCCCTGCACCTGATGCAGCCCGATCTGCTCGCCGAAATTAGTCCCAGCAATGATGTTGCCGTGTTCGTCGAAATCGAGTCCCCAGGTATTGCCGCCGCCTTCAGCAAACAGTTCGAATTCGTGTGTGAGCGGATGATACCGCCAGATGCCCTGCTGAAATTCAATGCCGCGAATGTGCGCCGTTACCGTGCTGCCTTGCGCGCCGTACAGCCAACCGTCCGGTCCCCAGGTCAACGAGTTTGCGACCGCATGCGCGTCCTCGAGACCGAATCCGCTCAACAGAACTTCAGGGTCGCCATCCGGGACATCGTCGTGATTGCGGTCCGGGTAAAAGAGCAGGTAAGGCGGCTGGACGATGAACACCCCGCCGTAACCAATCGCCAGGCCGGAAGCCAGGTTCAGGCCGCTGACGAAATCCTTGAACTTGTCGAACCGCCCGTCGCCGTCCGTGTCTTCGCAGATCGTGATGCGGTCGGCGCCTTTCGGTCCGCGCGGCGGGGGTTCCGGCACGCGATCGTATTTGGTGCGAAGATACTGATCCACACTCACCGCCTTCAACCCGGCGGGCACCGGATACTGCAGGTATTGGATCACCCACATGCGCCCACGCTCGTCGAAGTTGAGGGACAACGGCTGGCGAATTTCCGGTTCGCTGGCGACGAGCGTTACCGCGAAGCCATCGGCGACCTTCATGTGTTTCAGCGCTTCTTGCGGCGATAGTCCTCCGGCCAACGCGGCATTAATGCACATGATACAAACGGCCAAGGTGCATCTTGCAACTGGCCCCGAGATGAGAGGGCATGTGCCAGAACGCGGGGCTGGGCAGCCCCGCCAACCTGCAGCCTGGAAGGCGCTACGCAGCGCACGCTTCCAGCGTGCAGTTTCTGGCGGCTTCCGAGCCGCCAGTTGAGGGGACAAGCGCTCAATGGTCATTGAGAGACCGGGTTTTGCTGGACAATACGCCGCTTGCATCGGATGATTTTTTTTCATCATGCGCACAAAACCTCGCCCAATTTCACTGCTCATGCTGACGATTGGGCTTTCGGGCGGCAGTTTATCGAAAAATGCCGCCGCGCCGCCAGAAACAAATTCGCCCCCACCGCTCACTCGCGCTCACGCCCACAACGATTATGAGCATCCGCGGCCCCTGTTCGACGGATTGGATCACGGCTTTTGCAGCATCGAGGCCGACGTCTGGCTGGTCGATGATCATCTGCTCGTCGCGCACGACCGCGAAAAAGTGAAAGCGACTCGGACATTGCAGGCACTTTATTTGAATCCCTTGCGGGAACGCGTGCGCAAGAACCGCGGACGGGTCTATCCGAACGGTCCTGAAGTCATCCTGCTGGTCGATGTGAAATCCGACGCTGAGAAAACCTACGCCGCGTTGCGTCAGGTCCTGCAAGAATACGCCGATATGTTGACCGTTTTCCGCGACGGCAATGTCCAGACCAACGCCGTCACGGTCGTCATTTCCGGCAATCGCGCGTCGAAAACGATGGAGGCTGAACCGGTTCGCTATGCCGCGGTGGATGGGCGAATCGAGGACCTGGAATCAAACACGCCAGGTTCATTCATCCCGTTGATCAGCGACAATTGGAGCAAGGTTTTCAAATGGCAGTGGACGGGTTCATTGCCTGACGACGAAAGGCAAAAATTGAAACAGATCGTGGAACAAGCCCACGCGCAAGGGCGCAGGCTTCGGTTCTGGAACACCCCGGACAAACCGGAAGTGTGGCAAGTGCTGTTCGACGCGGGCGTGGACCTGATTAACACGGACGATCTGGCGGGCCTACAAAAGTTCTTGCTCAGCCGGCCACAGAAGTAGCCGCCGACGTAAGGAGGCGGACAATCCGATACGCCTCGTTACCTCGGCAGCTACTACTCTGCGGACCGCGAGGTCGCTTACCCGGCCAATTGGGTTCAGCCTTTAGGCCGCACTCCAAGCAATCGCGCGGGTAAAAAAAGAATCGCTTTAAGGAGCGCGAACACCGCCCGGACGGTGATGCCGATCAAGCGCAGTGGCAGACAAATCAACCAGATGACCGGATACAACACCAACACCGCGACGGCCAACGGCCAGGAGAGCACGAACAGAATGCACCAGGCAACCAGTCCAATGAAGAATCGCATGTCCTACGATTAGCCCGAACGCTCAGGATTTTCAACCATTGTTTTGCCGGAGTGGTGCTTTCATTTGCTTTCGGGGTGGGCCGCTGCCGCGGCGCGCGGCAGTGCCGCAGCGCTGCCTCCACCAGATTCGGCCGCTGCTTTTGTCGAAAACTGATTGTGGGGGCCAGGAATGCGCGTTACGCTGCCGACGTGCTCCATCCGGATTCCCAAAGCAGGAACGTTCGACTGCGCCTCCGCGCCTGGTTCATTGCAGGATTTCTAGGCGGCATCGCCAGCGCGTTGTCTGCCCAGGAAGTCGAAACCCTGCCGGGCACTCTCCCTTTGACCTGGGACGGCGACCTCTCGGCCAGGATGGTTGAAGGCATTGACAGGTTTCTCATGCGGGAAATCGAGCGTTCGGTTCAAGAGCGTCAAAAACTTTGGCACCGCGACTTCTCATCGCCCGAAGCCTGCGAGAAATCGGTTCAGCCGAATCGCGAACATCTGGCGAAGATCATCGGCGCGGTTGATCCACGCCTGCGGGTCAGAGCGCTGGAGTACATCAGCAGCACGTCTGGATTGTCTCTGGTTGCCGAGACCGAATCGTACCGCGCTTACGGCGTGCGCTGGCCCGTGTTCGACGACGTGCATGGCGAAGGACTTTTCCTCCAGCCCAAAGGCGATACGCTCGCCCGGATCGTGGCGATACCCGATGCCGATCAAACTCCCGAGATGCTTGCCGGGCTCGCGCCGGGCATTCCACCGGGATCGCAATTCGCGCGCCGCCTCGCCGAAAACGGCTGCCAGGTCATCGTGCCCGTGCTGATCAATCGCGACGACACTCATTCCGGCAATCCAATGCTCCGTCGTTTCACAAACCACATCGGTTACGAAGTGCAGAAGGTTGTCGCTGCGGTCGATTGGTTGGTCGAGCAGGATGCCGCGTCCGCAGTGCGGACCGGACAGCCGGCGCGGCGCATTGGCGTGGTCGGTTATGGCGAAGGCGGGCTGATCGCGTTTTATGCCGCCGCGCTCGACGCTCGGATCGATGTCGCAGGGGTCAGCGGTTACTTCGGTCCGCGCGAGCGCCTCTGGGAGGAGCCGATCTACCGCAACATTTTCGGGCTGCTGAGTGAATTCGGTGATGCGGAAATTGCCAGTCTCATCGCGCCGCGCAACTTCATCGTGGAATACAGCGAGGTTCCCAAAGTCGAGGGTCCGCCAAAGTCGCGCGAAGGCCGCGGCGGGGCGGCGCCGGGCAGGTTGGTTACGCCGGATTTCGCATCCGTACAGGCGGAGGTGAATCGTGCCAGGGCATTCTTCCCTGCTTCACTCCCCTTCCCCCTCGAATTCGTTCACGGGGACGACGGCGGGGCGACCGGCCTTGTCTCCGACCGCGCGCTGTCCCTTTTTCTCAGGGCCCTCGGCGTGGCGCATCAGTTGCGTCCGGTCGCCTCGGGCGCCCCGGCCGATCCGCAGAAGAATTTTGATCCCCACGAACGCCAATATCGTCAGGTCCAGGAACTGGTCAATCACACGCAACGATTGTTGCAACTCTCGGAACGCGTGCGCGACGACTTTTTCTGGCAGAAAGTCAAAGGCGTATCGACAAACGAATGGGGCGTTGCAACAAAAGAGTTGCGAGATTACTTCTGGGACGAAGTCATCGGGCGCTTCCCCAAACCCGACCTGCCCACCAATCCCCGATCCCGTCGCATCGAATTCAAAGCGAGCAGTCGAACCTCGAATAGTCCCCTCACCCCGCCTTCGGGCACCCCCTCCCCATCCGATGGGGGGAGGTTCGCCTGGGGCGTGTTGCTGGTGCCGAAAGACCTCAAGCCGGGTGAGCGCCGCCCGCTCGTCGTCTGCCAGCACGGACTCGAAGGCGTGCCGATGGACACGATCAACGACGACGCGAAGGCGAGTGGCTATGGGGCTTACAAGGCGTTTGCGGCGCGACTGGCGGATCGCGGTTTCATCACCTTCGCGCCGCACAATCCGTATCGCGGCCACGACGCCTTCCGCTTGCTCCAGCGCAAGGCCAATCCGCTGAAGAAATCGCTTTTTTCCGTCATCCTCGCGCAGCACGACCGCATCCTGGACTGGCTTTCCAGCCTGCCGTTCGTTGACCCGCAACGCATCGGTTTCTACGGTCTCTCTTACGGCGGCAAGACGGCCATGCGCGTGCCTTCCCTGCTCGACCGTTACTGCCTTTCCATCTGCTCCGCAGATTTCAACGAGTGGATCAAAAAGAACGTCACCATTGATTCACCCTATAGCTATCTCTACACCGGTGAATATGAAATGGTGGAGTTCAACCTCGGGCACACTTTCAATTACGCGGAAATG
>QHPW01000066.1 GCA_003219675.1 Verrucomicrobiota bacterium | reverse complement strand
CGGCAAAGCTTATTATTGGGCAAACCAACTCGATGCCTGGAACGGCACCACCCACCGGGACAACACGCTCGCTCGCTGGGCGGCCGCAATTCAAAACGATTTTAAAGCGCGCCTCGCCTGGTGCGTGAGGGACTTCGAGCAGGCAAACCACCCGCCGGTGCCGCGAATGCAGGGCGCATTGAGGCGCTCCGCAAAGGCGGGAGACAAGGTCGTTCTGAACGCCGCCGAAACCAGCGATCCGGACAACAATCCGTTGCGCTTCGAGTGGACCATCTATCCCGAACCGGGAAGCTATCGCGGACCGGCGGTCGCGATTCAGAACGCGCGCTCCGCGAGGGCCTGGCTTATCGCTCCGAAAGTGGAGACGGCCCAAACGCTCCACGTGCTGCTGATTGTTACTGACGCCGGCGAGCCGCCTCTGACACGATACAGGCGCCTGGTGCTGACGGTATTGCCGGACACCCGCGAGCGTCGGTAAGCCGCTCGCACATGAACCATAACGACCCGTGAAAGAAATCGTTCCTCCGCCGCCGGCCATCGTCCGCAACGACATGGCCGCCACGCGGCTCGGGCGCTAATCTCTACGACGTTGCCGGACGCCGTTACCTTGACCTCGGCGGCGGCATCGCGGTCTCCTGCCTTGGCCACGCGCATCCGGAAATCACGCGCGCGCTCGTCGAGCAATCGGGCAAACTGATCCATGTCTCCAACCTTTACTACACCGAGCCGCAGGGGCGCCTCGCCGAAGCGCTCGTGGATTTGCTCGGGCCGGGCAAAGTCTTTTTCTGCAACAGTGGCGCCGAGGCGAATGAAGGCTTGTTCAAACTCGCGCGCAAGTTCGGCCATAGCGAAGGCCGCTACGAAATTATCACGACCCTGAACTCGTTTCACGGGCGCACGCTCGCGGGCATCGCCGCGACCGGACAGGAAAAGGTCAAGCATGGCTTCGAGCCGGGCGTGCCTGGTTTCAGCCATGTGGCTTACGACGACCTGGAAGCCGTCCGGGCGGCGATTTCGCCCGCGACCGCTGCGGTGCTCCTCGAAGGCGTCCAGGGCGAAGGGGGCATCACACCCGCGACGCCCGAGCATTTGATCGGCCTGCGCCGGTTGTGCGACGAGAAGAAGCTGTTGCTGCTGCTGGACGGCGTGCAGGACGGGCATTTCCGCACCGGACGCTTCCAAAGTTTTCAGCGGATTCTGGAAAAAGCGGGACAGGCGTCCCGCCTGTCCGATCACAAAGAAAACAGGCGGGATGCCTGTTCGGCTTTTCTTCCCGACGGCATTTCGATGGCCAAGTCGCTGGGAGGGGGTTTTCCCATGGGCGCCTTCTGGGTGCGCGAGCCGTATGCCGATTTGCTCGGACCGGGCACCCACGCGACGACCTTCGGCGGCACCCCGCTGGCCTGCGCGGTTGCATTGCGGGTGTTGGAAGTCATCCAGAGCGAAAAGCTCGCCGATAATGCGCGCGCCATCGGCGAATATCTCAAAGCCGAACTGCTCGGGTTGTCGCAAAAATATCCGAAGATCATCAAAACCGCGCGCGGCCTGGGATTGATGATCGGCGTCGAACTGGCCGCGGACATTCCGGCCTTCGCGAACAATGGCAAAGCGGCGTCCATTCAGTTTGTGAACCGGCTGCACGACGCCGGGTTGCTGACGATTCCGTCGGGCAATCAGGTGATCCGCCTGCTGCCGCCTTTGAACTTGAGGAGGAGCGAAGCGGAGGAAGGCATCGCCATCCTGTCGAAGGTTATTCGCGCTCTCGCTTGAGCACTCCGTCTGATTCACGGCCTGGAAAACGCGACAGAAATGCGCTTGAGAGTTTTCTGATTTTTGTGCTTTGTGTGCCTCTTTGCGACGGGCAATTCATCGCATGAGACATCTGTTGTCATTGGAAAAACTGCCGAAGGCGGACATGGAACGAATCCTGGCCGACGCCGTCCGGCTCAAAAAGGAACGCGGACATCATCCCAAACTGCCGCTGGCCGGGCAAAGCTGGGCGCTGATTTTCAACAAATCCTCCACACGCACTCGAGTGTCGTTCGAGGTCGGCATCCGTGAGCTGGGCGGACAGGTGATGTTTCTCAGCGCGAACGAGATTCAGATCGGACGCGGCGAGCCGATCAAGGACACCGCGCGCGTGCTCGGCCGGATGATTCATGGCGCGGTCATCCGGACTTATGCGCAGAACGACGTGGAGGAATTCGCCCGATACTCCGGCGTGCCGACCGTGAACGCGCTCACCGACGACGAGCATCCCTGCCAGGTGCTGTCCGACATTTTCACGTTTCAGGAAAAGCAGGGGTCGATTCAGGGCAGGGTGGTGACCTTCATCGGCGACGGGGCTTGCAACATGCCGGTTTCATGGATATGGGCGGCGTCAAAGCTTGGATTTGAGCTGCGCATCGCGGCGCCGAAGTCGTTTCAGCCTCCTCCGGCTCTGCTCAGGCGCGCGGCCGGCAAAGTATCCTGTGTGGAAGATTTGAAAGCCGCCGCGGGTGGCGCCGACCTGCTCTACACCGACGTTTGGGTCTCGATGGGCAAGGAAGCAGAAGCGGCCGAGCGCCTCAAAGCGTTGAGCGGCTATCGCATCGATCAAGCCCTCGTGAATCTGGCGAAGCCTGACGCGCTGGTGATGCATTGCCTGCCGGCCTATCGCGGCAAAGAGATCGACGACGAAACCTTCGAAGCGAACGCCCGGACCATTTTCGATCAGGCGGAAAACCGGTTGCACGTGCAAAAGTCCATTCTGAACTGGCTGGTTTCCTGAAATGGGTAGTGTCCTGATTGGGTGGCCGCGGTGCTGCGGCACCGCCGTGCGCCGCGGCAGCGGCGCACCCACCTTCAGCAGACCAGGACAGGACCCTGAAATGTTCGGGCTAGACGCACCGCCCGGCGCTGTTAATCTGCTTCCGTTATGTCAGCTCAAGCGCCCAGCGCGCCGCAAAAAGTGAATCTGCGCCGGCCCGACGTGATGGAAGCGGTCCAGGCGCAGGTCGTCGCCCATTACCGCAGCGAACTCGTGGACCGCATTCGCGCGCACGGCGGCATTCTCTCCGCAGATGGTCGGCTCACCATCAAGCTGGCCTAGGAATTCGGCTTTTGTTACGGCGTCGAGCGCGCGATTGACCTCGCTTACGCCGCCCGCAAGGTCTTTCCGGCGCCCAAACCGATTTATCTGCTCGGCGAAATCATCCACAATCCCGAGGTGAACGACCAGATTCGCAACATGGGTATTCAGACCGTTTCGCCCAAGCCAACGGACGAGGAAATCGGCCGCTTGAGCAGCGAGGATGTGGTGATCATTCCCGCGTTCGGCACCGAAGTCGCCACCCGCAAGAAGCTGGAAGAAACCGGCTGCATGATGGTGGATACCACGTGCGGCGACGTGATGAGTGTCTGGAAGCGTGTCCGGCAATACTCGAAAGAGTCGGTCACCAGCATCATTCACGGCAAAGCCAAGCACGAGGAGACCAAGGCCACCACCTCGCAAGCGACCGCCTACGGCGCAGGGCATTACCTCGTCGTCTATGACCTCGCCGAGACGGATTACGTCTGCGATTACATTTTGCGCGGCGGCAGCAAGCCGGAGTTCCTGGAAAAATTCAAAGGCGCCTATTCGCCCGGCTTTGACCCGGAGATTCACTTGCAGGCGGTCGGGGTGGCGAATCAAACGACCATGCTCCGCGGCGAGACCGAGGAAGTCCAGCGCCGCATCCGGGCGGCGATGGAAAAAAAATATGGCGCGGACAACCTCCCCCGGCATTTCCGCTTCTTCGACACGATTTGCGGGGCGACTCAGGACCGTCAGGATGCGCTGGAAAAAATGCTCAAGGAACCAATGAACCTGCTCATTGTGGTGGGCGGCTACAACTCATCGAACACGTCGCATCTGGCCGAGATGGGCGAGAAAGTGTTGCCGACCTACTTCATCAAAAACGCGGCGAAGATGGTTTCGGAAAAACTCATCATCCACTACAACCTGCACAAGCAGCAGGAAGTCGAAACCCGCGACTGGCTGCCGCCGGGAATCATCACCGTCGGCATCACGGCGGGGGCATCGTGCCCGAACAATTTGATCGAAGACGCGATTCGCCGGTTGTTCGAATTGAAGGGTGTCGCGGTGCAGGAGTTGCTGGCGAATTGACCGGTCTCCGCATTCGGGTCAGTCGTCCCAGCCTATGACTGTCTTAACAGCGAAGGCGCAAAGACGCGAAGTAATATATGTTCATCGTCTTCTTCCCGCCTTCCCGTCTTCGCTGTTCGATTAATCGGAGATCTGCGCGAAGCGCGAATTCTTGAACCATGCCCCGCACCCGCGAAGAACTGGAACAACTCGAACGCCAGAGCCTGGCGCCTTACGCCCAATTCAGCGCCGACACCCGCGGCCGCAAATACCCGGAAGAACCTCCCGATTGGCGGACCCATTACCAGCGGGACCGCGACCGTGTCATTCACTCGCGCGCCTTCCGCCGGCTCGAATACAAGACGCAGGTTTTCCTGAACGGTTCGGGCGATCATTTGCGCACGCGGCTCACGCACACGATGGAAGTCGCCGCCATCGCCCGCAACATCGCCCGCGCGCTCAAGCTGAACGAAGACCTGGCGGAAACCATCGCGCTGGCGCACGACCTGGGCCACTCGCCGTTCGGACATAAAGGCGAGATGGTGTTGGACAAGCTGCTGAAGAACCACGGCGGCTTCGAGCACAACCGCCAGAGCCTGCGCGTGGTCGAGGAGTTGGAACAAAAATATCCCGGCTTCCCCGGATTGAACCTCACCTGGGAAGTCCGGGAAGGCCTGGCCAGGCACGAAACCAGCTACGATCGTCCGGGCAGCCGCAAAGGGTTCGAAGCGAAGTTCGCTTCGCTCGAAGCCCAGGTGGCGAATCTCGCCGACGAAATCACCTATTACAGCCACGACCTCGACGACGGGTTGGACTCAGGACTTTTGTCGGAAAGGAAATTGAGCGGCCGGGTGCGCCTCTGGCGGCAGTCCGCGCGAACGGTCAAAAAAGAATACGGCGAACTTCCGGAGGAATGCCGGCGCTACTTTATCATTCGGTGCATCATTGACGGCCAGGTGCGGGACGTCGTGCAGACCACCGAGAAACGCATTCTCGATTCCGGCGCGACGTCTGCGGACGGGGTCCGGCGCCAGGCCAAAACGCTGGTTCAATACAGTTCAAAGCGGCGCGAGCTCAATTTGGAGCTGAGGGATTACCTCTATGAAAACCTCTACTTCAACCCGGTCGTGCACGAACCGAACCAGCGAGCGGTCCGAATGATGGAGCAATTGTTCCAGTACTACCTGGAACACCCGCAGGAAGTCGGCGCCCAATCACGGAAACGAATTAAAAAGGTCGGCCTGCACCGCGCGGTGTGCGATTACATCGCCGGCATGACCGACCGCTACGTCATTCAAGAGCACCATCGGCTGTTTGGGTTGAAGCTTTGACTGTCCTGAGCGGTGGGGCGACCCGCCCTCCGTAGCAGCTTACTGCGGAGGACGGGTCGCCCCACCTTGGTTCATGGGAAGAATTCCACGAAATTTTCGCGCTTTGAACCCTGAACCTGGTAGGGACGGCGCGCTGCGCCGTCCGCGCCGCGCTCAGCGGCGCAATGATGCCGCCCGCTGCTTCGCGGGCGGGGACATCGCAGCGCGATGTCCCTACCAAAGTCAGGTTCATTGGGAAGCGAGCACCTCCAAAAATTGGACGTGAGTTTGGGGCCATGAACCGGGCCGCCGGCTGCAAGAGTGGGACAGGCTTCCAGCCTGTCAGCCCCGAACAGGCAAGATGCCTGTGCCACTTTCTGAGGTTCATGGGTAGCTTCCACGACCTCACAATCGCGCATTGGGACCATGAACCGCTGCGCCTCACAGAGGCGCGGTCCGGACCGCGGGTCTCCGACCCGCAGCCTACCCGGTTCATGGAAAGTTTCCACGGTTTTGCAACCGCGCATTTGGACCATGAACGGTGGGGCGAGACTCCGTCGAGCCCTGATCTCCCAGCCACAGGAATCAGTTAGGGCTCGACGGAGTCTCGCCCCACCGGGTTCATGGAAAGGGAGAACCTTTCTTCAGCTCCGGAAAACGCTCACCACTTTTCCCAGCCCGGATTCCTCGCCAAACCTTACTCTCGGCCAACAACTCCTTGATCTTCGCTTTCATTTCCGCGTAATCCTTGTCTCCTTCCACGTATTGGCCGCCGGGATGGATCCGGCGAATGAGGCCCTGGCGGTCGATCAGGAAGCTGACACTGGTCCAGCCGCGAACGCCGGTGTTCAGCCACCATTGTTTGAGGGTGCGCCAATCGGCGTCGATGGCGACGGGAAATCTAAAGCCGAATTCCTGCGCGTACTTCCTGACGTCCTCGACGCGCAACGGCTCGTCGGATTTGTGATGGTAAAAACCGATGACTTCCAAACCGCGGCGGTGATATTCGCGGTAGAATTCATTCAACGCGGGCGCGGTCGCCTTGCAGTAAGGACAATCCGGGGCCGTCCACCAGCGGACCAACACGACCTTTCCCTTCAAATCCTGAAGTTCGATTGGCTCCGAGTTCAGCCAATGCCGGACTTGCCAGGCCGACGGTTTGGTCCCGATCAGCTTCTCGTCAGCCCGGGCCAGCCAACCCGCGTGACAACACAACCCGAGCACAAAAACTCGCCAGGCCGCGCTCCTGCCGCAATTGCGTTTGCCGTCCATGCGATGACAATCTCTCACGCCTTCCGGGAAACATCCATTACTCCCTGGCCTTGGCCTTAATGGTGATGTTCCCGTCTTTGATTTCAATGCTTTCCAGTTTGCGGATCATCTCCGCACCTTTGGGATCGTTGTAGATGTTCTGAGCGAGGTTCTGCGCCCGAAGCTGCGCCATGACGTTCGCGGGCGGGCTCTGGCCTTTCACCTGCAGCGACTGCATGGTGACCGACAGAGTCCCGTTCTGAAGCGAGACTTTCAACGAGGCTGATCCATTGAGATATCTTCCTTTAAGCCTCGACAATCCCGGCACTTGCGCCAGGTCGTCCATCGGCAGGCTCACTTGTCCTTTGATCTCGTCCCCCTCGATGGTCACGTACAGCTTCCCTTTCAATTGTTTCCAGCCCGAATTGTTTGCAATCAGGGCGTTGATCTCGTCTCCGGTCAGGAGGAGCGGCGACGCCGCCTTCTGCGCGTTAAGCGCGTCGGTGAATGCAGTGACCCGCTTGTCCAGTTGCGAGTAGTCGGTCGAAGACATCTGGACTCCAGGCAACGTCATCGGCACGGCTTCGGTATATTGTTCGACGAAGGCGGTGAGCTTGTTGAGGCCGTAGCGAACGGCGAAAAAGCCGGCGATGCCCACCAAAACCGCAATGACGAGCACGGTGACGCAGCCGTAGAAAAAACAGCCGCGTCGCTTGGTTTGCTGAGGTGAAGGCGTGGTTTGATCGCTCATGTATTTTCCCCGGTGATTTTGGCTCATTATCGCGCTTCCAGAGTGGTCCTCAATGATATTTTCCGTGCCGTATCCGCCTGCCCGGCGGATTTTCACTTTTCCCTTCGCCAACACTGCTTCATCCTCGCGCTGTGTCAGGTTTGATTGCCATCGTGGGGCGGCCGAACGTCGGGAAATCGGCGCTGTTCAACCGCATCGTCGGTCGGCGCATCGCCATCGTGCACGATCAGCCGGGCGTGACCCGCGACCGCGTGAGCGCCGAAGCCGAATGGCAGGGACGGCCTTTCACGCTCGTGGACACCGGCGGCCTCGGTTTGCTGCGGGGCGAAAAGGCCGCCGATGTGATCGCGCAGGCGGCGCTGGAGCAGGTGCAAATCGCCATCGACAGCGCGACCCTCATTCTCCTGGTGGTGAACGCGCAGGAAGGCGTCGTTCCTCTGGACCGCGAAGTGGCGGAGCGTCTGCGCCGATGCGGCAAGACGGTGCTGGTGGCCGCGAACAAAGTGGACGGGGCAAATGTTGAGAACGATATCGTGGAATTCGCCGAGCTTGGTTTCGAAAAGATTTTTCCGGTCAGCGCCATTCATGACCGAGGCGTCAACGCGCTGATGGAGGCGGCCGTCGCTTTGCTCCCCCTGCTCCCAGGCCTCGAATCTGAAGGAACCGGCTCAGGCAATGAGCAGGCGGGTGACGATGAACCGGAAACGAGAAACCAAGCTTCTCCGCTCAAACTCGCCATCGTAGGCCGCCCCAACGTCGGAAAATCGTCGCTCATCAACGCGCTCACCCGGTCCGAGCGCGTGATCGTCAGCCCGATCCCCGGCACGACACGCGACGCGGTGGACGTGCCATTCGAGGTCGAGACCGACGGGATTCGCCGGAAATACATTCTCATCGACACCGCCGGCATTCGCAAAGAACGGAGGATCGGCGACTCGATTGAATTCTTCAGTGTCAGGCGGTCGGAGGATTCGATTGCCCGCTGCGACATCGCGATTTTCGTTCTGGACGCCGAGGCCGGCATTGCCGAGCAGGACAAAAAAATCGGCGGAAAGATTCTCGAAGAAAAGAAGGCGTGCATCCTGGTGGTCAATAAATGGGACCTGGTCGAAAAGCTTGTGCGCGACGCCCGAAGGGCAGAGAAAGCCCGACGGAAAAGTAGGGCGGGCCAAACAGGCGGGCCCGGACCGATGACCACGCTGGCGCAATTCGGACATTGGGTGCAGGAACATCTGTTCTTTCTCGATTTCGCGCCGGTGATTTTCACTTCAGCGAAGTCCGGTTTTCACCTCGACCGGTTGCTGGAGGCGGTGCGTTATGTCGCGGCCCAGTTGGAGCAGAAAATCCCCACGGCGATCCTGAACCGCACGCTCCACGACGCCATGGAGCGACGGCAGCCGACCAGCGCGAAGGGGCATCGGTTGAAGTTTTACTACGCGACGCAGGTGAGGCAGGTGCCGCCCACGTTTCTGATGTTTGTCAACCGCGACGAATTGTTTTCAACGGCCTACGCGAAGTATCTGGTGGGCGAATTGCGGCGGGCGTTCGGATACGAAGGCTGTCCGATTGCCCTTGTGCCCAAACCCCGGCCCAGGACCGTCGAGCCGGTCCGGAAGCTCACCGCGTTTCCCCGTACCGCCCCGGGAAAGCGCGCCAGGTTCCCGCGCCGATCCGATGCGCAGGGACGCTAAGGGGTCTATTTCATAGATACGCACACGTTCCTTGCACCCAATTTGGCCCGCGGCGAGGCGCGAGGCAGGGAGCGTATCCGCAGCGACTTCATCGTTTCACCGGACTTGGGCCTGGCGCAGATACTTTTTGACTGTGCGCCGGTCGAGCCGGGTTCGACGGGCGACTTCTTCGAAGGTCCCGTGCCGCTGATGAAGCAGGGCGCAGTAGGCGGAGAGGAGCGCGCCGGCGTCCAGCGAACCGCGATCGATTCCGGCGAGCAGTTCGTCGCGCGCGTCCCGGGCCGTGGCCTGATGATCCACGTCGTAGCGGCGCGTGAGCAGGATCCGGCGGATGGCCTGTTCCAATTCGCGCACGTTGCCGGGCCAGGGGTAATGCCGCCCGACGCCGGCATCGAGGACCTCGCGCGCCAGCGCGATCAGTTCCGGCGCTGCTTCGCCGGTCATGCGTGTGACCAGGTGCTCCAACAGATCGTCCATCTCGGCTTTGGATTCCTGAAGCCGCCGCCGCAAGGGCGGCACCGTGACGACACCCGTACAAATCCGGTAAAAGAAATCGTCGCGGAAAAGTTTTTTGTCGCGCAACCTTTCCAGCGGCTGATTGGTGGCCGCGATGACGCGCCCGCGGAAGCGCAGTCTGTCGTGGCCGCCCACCGGCGAGAAGCTGCGGTCCTGGAGCACCTGCAGCAGCTTGATCTGCACCGGCGTTGAAACGTCGCCGATTTCATCCAGGAAAATCGCGCCGTGCGGACTGCACCGCGCGAAGACGCCCTCGTGGGCCTCGACCGCCCCGGTGAACGCCCCTTTCTTGTGCCCGAACAATTCGGACTCGATGAGCGTTTCGGGATACTGCGAGAGATTCAAGGCGATGAAGCTGCGGGTAAAACTCTCGGCAAAGCGGCCTTGCCTTTCATCGAACGGAATAAAGCCCGAGCGTCCGATGGCCGCGGCCGCGGTGCCCTTGCCGGTGCCGGTTTCGCCCAGTAACAGCGTCGAAAAATCCTCCATCCGATTCCAGAGACAGCGATCGTACCAGCGGATGTCATGCGTGAAAACATTGTCCCACAGATGGCGGCGAAATTCCTTCATGCACGGGCTCTGGCCGATCAACCCGTGCAGGATGAAGAAATAGGCCCGGCGCAACTGAAAAAAAATTGCGAAGAACCGCACCGCTTCGTCCGGTGAAAAGCCGCGGCGCGCCAGCAGCGCCAGCGCGTCCTGGGCGAACCCGACCCGAACCGGGGGGTCGCCCGCGCGGGTTTGTTCGATGATCAGTTGGTCCAGCTCGTCATAGAAGCGGTGAAAGACTTCAAAGAGAAACACGTTTCG
>QHPW01000324.1 GCA_003219675.1 Verrucomicrobiota bacterium | reverse complement strand
CCTTGCGGATTTGGATTTGCTCACCCGCCAGTGCCCGATCCAGCCACCGGCCCAAGCCTGCCACCGCTTCTTCGACCGTCAGTGTTTTCATGGCCCCAAAATACCCCAAAGCATCCTGCGCAACAAGTCTGCAAAGCCCCGTTTGCGGTGCGTAATTGCCGTGACGCGGGAGACGGTACGAGGCAAAGGTCGAATGCCGAATGTCGAAGGAAGACTGAAGCAAAGGAAGGCCGGCGCGCTCAATTCATTCGGACCTCGCACTTCAAACTTCGCAATTCCGCGGGGCCAGTGTCGTCGCCGAGCTCCACGATCTCGGGGAAGTTCATTGAAGAGTTTCACGATGGTCTTCATTTCAATGGAAGTATTGTGGCAGGAGCATGAACGCAATCAAGTCCGCCATCGGCTCCGGGTGTGATCCATTTTGGCGGTCAGTTTTGAACCACTCCGAACAGATGCATTTGATCGTGGATAATTTGGAAGAAGCTGCGGCGTTCGCTGTTCGCGCCATTCGACATTCGGGTTCGCAAAGATCCTACCGTCGAGCCCGACTCCCTCCCGAAGGTTAATTCTGATTCTGAAGCTCTGACCCCGTTTTCCGAATTATCTCTCGGCATGCGGTTCCAGCGTCCTTCAAGTGGCTCACGTGGTTCATGACGTTTATCGGTTACGCCACCGCGGCATTGTTCACCGCCTGCGTTGATGCTAATTTTGGACTTGATACTGACCATATGGGCACCGTTATTGACCTCGGTGATTCAAAGTTAAAGGAAGTTCTTCAGGATTTGAAGTCTTCACCAGGTTATTGCCTCATGGCGGACATAGTTGGGTCAACCGCCATTAAGGATCGGGATGTGCGAGAATGGATCAGACTGCTTGCAAATACCTTCAACAACATTCGTGCTTGGACCGAACCGAGATTCCTAAAAACAGTTGGTGATATGCTCATGTTCTGGTTCCCTGATGCACAATTCTATGCCACAACCAGCCCTCTCACTCTCATACAAGGGTTGGACGACATGAACCGGCACAAAAAAGCTAAGCTGTTTCTTCCGGTAAGGGCCGCCGTAACGCGCTGCTCTGAAGCTTATGAGATTTCGTTTATGCGGTCTGGAGACGATGTGTATGGCAAAGATATCGATCTCACGGCGCGACTTCTCGATATGGCGTCTGAAGGCGAAATCGTGATGAATGATGCTTTTCATCAGGTCCTTCAAGGACAGTATGAGGTCTGCGGAAACAAGCATGAATTTCAAGTTGTGGAGCGAATCAAAGGTCCTTGGACGGTGCAATTCAGAGGATTTTCAGACCCCGTCAGAGTATTTAAAGTGCGAGCTCATCGTGCGACTTGACCAGAAATCAAACACGCTGGCCTATGAATAATGATGAGAAGCTAAAGGAAAAAGCCCACCTACAACTGCCATCAGGTCCACTCCAGGTCAAATTGATGGCGTCAGACATTGGTGACCCCGGTGACAATTCGACAGGCAGGGAAACTCAGGCGGTGCGTGCTGAGCGGCAGTGTGGTCGTAGGAGATGACAGCAGCGATGGCAACGGGATTATCTCAACTCAGCACGATAGAATCTGACGCCCTCGGCCTGCGTATCGATGATTTGCAGAAAGGCACTGGAATTCGTAACTGTTAGGATCGTCGCCCAACTCGCGAAATTACTCGACGTCAGAATCGTAACTGCCCTGCCGCTTGGCGACAGGAGCTCCAATCGGATTTGACCGGATGCGGGTAATGAGACCTGAGCGAATCGTGGCGACAGAGTAAGGTCGTTCGTCGGGAAAAGCCGCGCCAATCCCGTTCTGGCTATTCCATCGTAGTTGGTGAAGTATCCACCGACGAGAATCCTCCGGTCGGGGAGGTGAGCGAACGCAGCGACAAACCCGTCACCAACGATGCCAGTTGAAAAGGTCGTGTCGACCAAACCATCCTGTTCGAGCCTTACACAAGCCTTCGCTAAGTATCCGTTAAACTTCGAGAAGAATCCACCAACCAAGATCTTATTGTCGTTTTGAGCCGATAAAGCCCAGACCCTGTCATCTGGCCCAAGTCCCGCATCAAAACTCTCGTCAAGTGTCCCATCACCATTCAGTCGAGCAATCCCGTTTCTTGGGAATCCATCGGCCTTAGGGAAGCTACCTCCAATGATAATCTTGCCATCGTTAAGGAGTTCCACTGCGCGGACATCGCTCAGCAAACGACTACTCGGTTTGAAAGTTGAATCCAGGCTGCCTTCCTCGGCAAAACGCGCCACGTTCTGCCAAGGGACATTCCGCCAATCTGCTGGAAGTAATGCTGCGACTTTGAAATAACCCCCGATTACAATCTTTCCGTCGTTCTGAATTCTTATGGCAGTTATATAGCCGTCGCTAAATTCTCCCACGACCTTGAGTAACGGCGAAAATGTCTCGTCCAAAGTTCCGTCTGCGTTTAGTCGCACAAGTCCCTCTCGTCCTCCATAAGAACTGACAAAACTACCTCCGATAAGCGCCCTGCCATCGCTCTGAACCGCCATACATTGGACTGCTCGATCGGGTCCCTGACCCGGGTCGAAACCGTTGTCCAGACTTCCATCCTCATTTATTCTGGCAATGCACCGCCGCCCGACGCCGTTGACTGTCGTGAATTGTCCGCCAATGAGAATCTTGCCGCCCACAACGGGATTGAAGGTGGTATCAAGTGTCCCGTCGGTAAGCAATCGGGCTAAGCCGGTACGCTCGGCCTCACCAATTTCACGAAACGGGCCGCCTATGACAGCGTTTACGTTCGAATCGATAATGATGCACCGAATGTCAGGCGTAAAAATCGTCCCAGGGTTAAAATTCGTGTCGACACTACCGGCCATTCCATCCTGAAGAGCAAGTCCCAAACTCACCAGCGGCCAGGCAACAGCGGTAGAAAGAGTGCGGAACCCCAAAATTCTGGTCTTCTTCTTCGTCATGCCTTTGCGGCAATAGTAGAGTCGCTGCAAGTATTTTGCAACTGTGCGGCGACGACGCTCGATAGTGATGGCGTTTTCCAGTCCGAAGCCGTAAAGAAGCTGAACAAAAGGAAACAGAGAAAACCGAGATTATTGCCGCGCAGTCGGAGCAAATTGGTTTTGAAGCATTGTTCAGGCTCTGTTCTCTCTGTTATCTCCTGTTCAAAATTGGAAAGTGGCGCGATGTCGCGGCGGAGCGGCGGAGGCGCTGACTTACTTCTTCAACGCCTCACCTACAAACTCGAACAAAGCCTTCGTCGGCGGATCGTCCGGCAGGCCGAGATTCTCGTTAAGCTTGCTATGGTTGGTTTCCCTGGCCGCCAAGCGCTTGGCAGGAATGCCGGCGTCCTTCAGCACGGCCTCGAGGCGCTCCGCCTGCGCGCTCGTGTCGGGGTGGTCTGCGACGTGGA
>QHPW01000323.1 GCA_003219675.1 Verrucomicrobiota bacterium | reverse complement strand
GCGGGCTTTCGATCCGTCCCGGCAACGGCCTCGGTCTTTTTGACAATGCCGAGCAGCTTGATGGAATACCCCAGTTGGCCGGCAAACTGAACGTCGAGCTTCGAAATGGGGCGGATGCCTTCCACGTAAATTTGCCGCGGGTTCACCCAGAATCCGTGGGCCAGCGAAGCGAGGATTCCAATTTTATGCGCAGCATCATGACCGTCGATGTCGAGCGATGGCTCCGCTTCCGCGTAGCCCAACCGCTGCGCCTGGGCCAGAGCATCAACAAAATCGGCTCCATCGAGCTTCATCCGCGTGAGGATGTAATTGCAAGTTCCGTTGACGATGCCGTACAGGCGGGTGATGCGATTGCCGATCAAACCTTCACGCAACACTTTGATAATGGGAATACCGCCGGCCACGCTGGCTTCATAGTAAAGGTTGGTGCCGTAGTTTTGCGCCGCTTCAAACAGTTCTTCCCCATGCGCCGAGAGCAGCGCCTTGTTCGCGGTGACGACCGGCTTGCCAAGCTTCAACGCGCCGAGCGTCACCTGGCGCGCCGTCGTGGTGCCTCCCATCAACTCCACGACAAGATTGACTCGCGGGTCGTTGACCATGCCGGCCCAGTCCGTCGTCAGCAGCGAGGAGGGGATTTTGATCGTCCTCGGCTTGCGGACGTCCCGCACCGCCACTCTGGCGATGTGCAACCGGACGCCCAGGCGGGATGAAATCAGGGCGCCATTGCGCTGAATGGCCTGAAAAACGCCGCCGCCGACGGTGCCGCCGCCGATGATACCCAGATTCACCTGCTGCATAAAGAGGCGGAAGATTGCCGGAATTCGGTTCGGGCGACAATGGTTTTCTGGACCGGAAGCGTCGGCGCGGGTCATCCAGAGTCGAAATCCCCTCGCTTCACGCTCATGGCATCTTTGACCTCCGCCGCGTCACTGATCGGGCGTCTCCGGTGGGCCGGTTTGCTCCGCTTGCTTCAAGAAACCGTCGTGGGGTCTGGAAGCGTGAAATAAAAGGTCGCGCCTTCATTGAGTTTGCCCTCAGCCCAGGTGCGTCCGCCGTGGCGATGGACAATCCGGCGCACATTGGCCAGGCCAATGCCGGTGCCTTCGAATTCCTCAACCTGGTGCAGGCGCTGGAATACTCCAAAAAGTTTGTCCGCGTATTGCATGTCGAAGCCTGCCCCGTTGTCGTGCACGGAGAATTGCCACTCATTCGCCCGGTTCTTCGAGCAGCGAACCTGTATCCTGGCCCGCTCCCGCGGACGCGAGTATTTTAGTGCGTTCGAAATCAGATTGACCCAGACCTGCCTGAGCATTGAGCGGTCTCCGAGGACCGCTGGCAGCGGATCCATCTCCCATTCAATTGTTCTGCCCTCTGCCTCGCGCCGCGCCTCTTTCAGGACTTCCTTCATAAGATCGTCCATGTTGACCTGAGTTCTTTTGACTTCAGCGCGCCCCATTCTGGAAAACGCCAGCAGGTTGTCGATCAGACTGCCCATTTGGTTGGTGGATTCGGTGATGACCTGGAGGTGCTGGCGGCTCTTTTCGTTCAAGGCCGATGAAGCCTCTTCCCGCAACATTTCAACAAAGCCGCCGATGTGGCGCAGGGGCGCCCGCAAGTCGTGCGAAACAGAATACGAAAACGCCTCCAGCTCCTTGTTCGCGGCTTCGAGTTGAGCGGTCCGTTCGGCCACTCGTTGTTCCAGCTCTTCATTCAATTTCTTGATCTCCTGTTCCGCCTGCTTGTATCCGACCAGGACCTGCGTGAGTTCGGCCGTTCGTTGCCGGACGCGGAGTTCCAGTTCCTCGTTGCTTTTTTGGAGAGCCCCTTCCGCCTGCCGGCGGCGTCCGTTCTCGCGAAGCAACAGGACGAAGACCCACGTCAGCATGGCGAAACTGGCGACCGCCCCGACCAGAGCAACCTGTTTGGTTTCCCGAAGATTGGCCTGGGCGGCAGACTGCCGTGTCTTCAGCAGCCCGCGTTCGGCCGCGTCCATCTGCGCGATCAAAGTCCGGATTTCTTCCATGATGTCCTGCCCTTTTTCGGTCAGCCTCAATTGAGTCTCCGGGCCTGCGCCCTTCAATTGGGCGCCAATACTCTCGGCATGCACGGCTAACCGCTGGCGAATGAGCGGTTCCAAAGCGTCGCAGGTCCGCTGTTGCCGCGAGTCGTCCGCGGTCCGTTCACGGAGCTCGGCCAACACTTTGTTTACTTTCTCAGCCGCGTTGGTGTAATGCACCAGATACCGGTCCCGTCCGGTCATGATAAAGCCGCGCCGGCCAGCCTCGGCATCGGTGAGCCGCAAAATCAATTCCTGAATGCCGGCCAGCACCGCATGGGTGTGCGCCACCCAACGCATGGTTTCGGCCTGGTTGGCGGTGCTGCGATACAACAACACTCCGATGGAGGACAAAAGGGCCAGCGCCACTACGAATGCTGCAATGCTGTTTCGCCGGGATGACCTGTTCATGTTGTTCCGCCTTCTGCGGCTGCGGTTAAAAGACGGTCCTGTTTATAAAACCGAATTCTCGACCTTTACAAACATCGGCGCAAGGCTAAGCGAATCGTTCGACTCAGTCAAAATAAAGCCGCTGGCGGAAATTGCGTGTTCGCGCCGTGCCGCCCGGAGCGATTAGAGTCGGGGGCGCGGCAACTCCATTTATAGGCCAGCATATGACGGCTCCCGGCCACGAAAACGGCAGAGACTACCTCAACGCCTTGATCGCGAGTTTCCTTGGCTGGACTCTCGACGCGTTTGACTTCTTCGTTCTGGTCTTCGCCATTCCGACCATCGCGGACGAGTTCCAGGTCGATGTGCCGAAAATCGCGAAGACCATCGCGGTCACTCTCGCGTTTCGGCCGGTCGGCGCTTTCATCTTCGGCCTTTTGGCCGACCGCTACGGGCGCCGGCTTCCGCTGATGATTGATCTGGTGTTTTATTCCGTGGTCGAGGTTCTTTCAGGTCTGGCGCCTGATTACAAGTCATTCCTCATCTTGCGCGCCTTGTTTGGAATCGGCATGGGAGGCGAGTGGGGCGTCGGCGCATCGCTCGCGATGGAGAAAGTGCCCGCGAGATGGCGGGGCGTTCTCTCCGGCGTCTTGCAGGAAGGTTATGCAGTCGGATACCTCCTGGCAGCGTGCTGCTACTTTTTTGTTTTCCCAAAATGGGGGTGGCGACCGATGTTTTTCATCGGCGGGCTGCCGGCACTGCTGGCGCTTTTTGTGCGCTTCAAGATCAAAGAGTCTGTTGTGTGGCAAAAATCGCGCCAGGCGAGCTGGAGCGGCCTCGGAATCGCGATTGTATCCCACTGGAAGATTTTTCTGTATCTGACGGCCTTGATGACGATGATGAATTTCGCCTCACATGGGACGCAGGATATGTATCCGACCTTTCTTCAAATACAACGCGGGTTTTCCCCGCAACAGGTCGCGGTCATCGCGGTGCTCTACAACATCGGCGCGATCGCCGGCGGCGTTCTGGTGGGGCTGTACTCGGACCGATTCGGTCGCCGGCGGGGGATGGTGACGGCGTTGATGCTCGCCGTGTTGATGATTCCACTCTGGGCTTACGCGCCAACCACACCGCTTCTGGTCCTCGGCGCGTTCCTCATTCAGTTCATGGTGCAGGGAGCGTGGGGGGTCATCCCTGCGCACATCACCGAACTGTCTCCGGACTCTGTGCGCGGGTTTCTGCCCGGGTTCGCCTACCAATGCGGCGTCTTGCTCGCCGGGAGGGTGGCTTATCTCGAGGCCGTTTTCTCGAAGACACTGAATTATTCCAACGCGATGGCGTTGACCGCATTGACGGTGTTTCTCCTGGGGATCGTGGTCATCCTGCTCGGACCGGAGAAGAAAGGGGCACGATTTGGAACCTAGTGTGCTGTTCACAAATTGGATGGGCATTCGAACAGCACACTAGCCCAGAAGCCTCAACGCCGGCTGCTGGCGACCCGCCGCTCTAACCGGGCGACCGCGGTTGGTCATCCGAATGCGGAGAGAGGGTGACGGGGAAACCGGCAGCTTCTGCATGAAATCGAACTGCGGCTGCTTGAGCTGGAGGAGGCACTTTTTGCAAATTCCGTGGCTTAAAAGTGTCCCTTTGCCGCCGATCTTCTTGTTGCACCATGCGCAAACGATTTTCATTTCGTTTTCTACAGTTTCCGCCCTTGCTTGCGACGCGCCTCTAAAAAATGCCTCCTGACCAAACCCATCAAAGCCCCGGGAAATTCCAGCAAAGCGTGTGCCGCCATTGCGCTATCCGAACTTCAAGGGTTGCGGGATGCTCATGAACCGACTTCCAAGGACTCCGTCGCGCTGAAAGTCACGCATTCCAGGGCCCCGTTTTTCCAAAAAACAAAAAGGGTATTCCAGCTTTGGGACATCAAGGCTGAAAACAAGACACTTCCCGGTGTGTTGATGTAATCGCAACCACTTCGGGCGCAAGATGTGCAGCAGCCACGTCAAGGGCAACCTGAGCGTGGCCTGGCCGGGCGAACCGGCGATGAACAGGTAAGAAGTTTGCCCATCTCAAGCAAGCCTTCATTCCTCTCGCCGGCGCAGCTCAAGGAAAAAACTCTGTCCATTTACCTGTCGACAGCCCCAAAGGCATGTGCAAGTATGCGCCGCATAAGTTCCCTGTCTGTTTCCCCCGGAGGTGGGTGCCTCGGGGAAACGCCAAAGCCGGGGGCTTATGAGTGTTCGGTTAAAAAAAATTAGAAAGGATCATAAAATGAAGTTAAATGGAACATTGACGGGATTGGCCTTCGCTGTGGCTCTGATGGTTGGTGCCAGCGCCGTCCTTGCGGGCGAAAGCTGTTGCGTCAAGGCGAAAGCCAAAGGCAAGGAATGTGAGCACGAATGTTGCGTCAAGGCGCACAAAGACCACAAGCTTTGCGAAAAATGCCAAAAGGACGCTTCCTGCTGCGACAAAGCCATCGCTCAAGGCAAGGAATGCACTCACAAGTGCTGCGTTGACGCGGCCAAAGAGCACAAAGTCTGCGAAAAGTGCAATAAGAAGGAAGAAAAAAAAGAGAAGTGATCTCCTTTTCTGCAGTGCAGAGCGGCCGGATCTGACCATCCGGCCGCTTTATTTTTGTCACGGCCTGCTTTGCCTTCTGTCATTAACCGGATCAAAAGGCTTCACTTTTCAGTTCACTTCCTGTTAATAAAATTTTGTTCTTTGTCCTTTCTCTTCCACTTTCCGGATCTTTCCGCGCCCGGCTTTTCTTTCTCCATGCTTTTTCTTTCCTAAGTGCTTGAGCCGGCCTTGACACTGCAGTTTATTTGCCTTATTCACACCCCTTAATAAGAATGCTTTTCTTTCTTCAGAGACCAGCAATAGTAAGGCGCCGATGAAATTCACGATTGCAAAAGAGCAACTGATCAACGGCCTGCAGGCCGTTCAGAATATTGTCAGTTCCCGAACCACGCTGCCGATTCTTTCCAATGTCCTGCTCCGGGGAGCGCAAAAGAAACTGGAGCTGACTGCGACCGACCTTGACGTGACAGTTTCCTGCGCGGTGGAGGCGGAAATCAAGAAAGAGGGGGCATTTACCGTTCCGGTCAAAAAGCTGTTCGGCATAGGAAGGGAGTTGAGCAATTCGGAGATAGAAATTGAAGTGGACGAAAAAAACGCCTGTAAGATCAAGTCAGGAGCGTCCTTTTATAAACTAAACGGCCTTCCGGAAGAGGAGTTTCCGCCGCTGCCAAAATTCAGCGAGAAGAACAGGATCATCCTGCCGCAGGAAAAGATGAGAGCGATGCTGCGCAAGACTTCTTTCGCGGTGTCCACAGACGAGACCCGCTATGTGTTGAACGGGATTTACATGAGCTTGAAGGATCACAAAATCACGATGGTCGCGACGGACGGCCGGCGATTGGCGCTTACAGACGAAGAGGTGGATATCAATCCAGACAGCCAGTCCGAGTTCATCGTCCCGACCAAAACGATCAACGAGCTAAACCGGCTTTTGCAGCAAACCGGCGATATTGAGATCAAATTCACTGAAAATCAGGCATTGTTTAACCTGAAAGGCGAGAATGGTTACTCGGTCGTGGTGATTACCAAGCTGGTCGAGGGCAATTATCCGAATTACAAGCAGGTCATCCCGGCCGAGGCCGCCGAACGGGTCACCCTGGCGCGAGAAGAACTGCTGCAGGCGTTGCGGCGCGCCGAGATCATGACGAGTGAGAAATCCAACTCGGTAAAACTGACCTTTTCCAAAAACAATCTCACCATCACAGCCAACACTCCCGAAGTCGGGGAGGCCCGGGAAAGCATCGCCATCAACTACAAAGGCAAAGACCTGGCCATCGCGTTCAATCCGGGCTATCTGATGGACCCGCTCAAAGCGTTGGAAAACGACGAGGTATTTCTGGAGTTGACAGACGAACTCAGCCCGGGCGTGGTGAAAATAAACGGCCCCTTCCTCTACGTCATCATGCCCATGCGAATGAGTTAGCAGGCGCCGAGCTTTTGCAACAAAAGGAAGTTTTCATGGGCAGACGAGACGAATCAGGATCAGGCCAGTAGCTTTTCCACGATTTCCCCTTCCACATCGGTCAGACGAAAATCGCGGCCCTGGAAGCGATAGATGAGCTTTGTGTGATCGAAGCCCAGAAGTTTGAGAATGGTCGCGTGCAGGTCATGGACGTGCACTTTGTCGCTAACGACGTGGAATCCTATGTCGTCTGTCTGGCCGAGGGTAATTCCGGGCTTGATGCCGCCGCCCGCCAGCCAGACAGTGAAGGCCTGTGGATGATGGTCGCGGCCCCATTTCCGGCCGAAATCGGCGTTGGCCTCAACCATAGGAGTGCGGCCGAATTCGCCGCCCCAGATCACCAGGGTATCGTCCAGCAACCCGCGTTGTTTGAGGTCCTGGACGAGCGCGGCGCTGGCCTGGTCGGTTTTCCCCGTCTGGTCTTTAATGCCGTTGACCACTTCGCTGTGGTGGTCCCAACCCTCATGAAACAATTGCACGAAACGCACGCCGCGCTCGA
>QHPW01000325.1 GCA_003219675.1 Verrucomicrobiota bacterium | reverse complement strand
CCAGGTCCACCAGAGATTCCGGGCCAGTTGATTCAGCCCGACGGTCAATTCCGTGATCTCGCTGGCGGAAAGAGGCGGCTTGCTCATAATTCAATGAAAAATCATCCTGCCGTGCCGGCAACAATTCGGAGACGCTAGTCAGCCGCGCCGCCAATCGCAAATAAAAACCTCCATGGACGCGCGCGCATCTTAACACTGCCCCCGACTCGACAGGCGCCGCGGAGCGCCGATCTCCGTTCCGGCGCGTTTCGGGTGCTTTTGAATACCTGCCGGATCGGAGACCGGCGCTCCGGGGGCAGTGTCGAGATGCGCCGCATGGACGCGCGCGCCGGAAAGCCGCCGCTTGGCCGATTTTTCAGACCCCCTGCCCGACCGGCGTGTCAGTTAATATTCCCTTCGCCGCGCGGTCCAGGTCGCGATAGACCCGAAGCAGGTCGCGGAGCGGCGGTGCTGCGCCGCAGGCAGGACCATACTTCATCGCCGCAAGCAGCCGGGCAGCCTGCTCCCCCACCCCTCCTCGATGAGCGTAACAGGCGCTGGCATAATGAATAAATTTCATCGAACGGAAACCATCGAACCAGCGAAAGAAACGCTTCTGAAGCGCCGCGGCGCTCGACGTGTTTTCATCTATCTCCGCCAATGCGTCTGCGAACTTTTGATCGCCAAGAAAATCGCGCACGATCACGGGCAATGCGTCCAGCTTCTCAAAAGCGCGCGTCGTCCCGATCCGGCACATCTCCGGGACACGGTCGAACAGACATTTGAGGTCGAGAAAAGCGTCCAGCGGATACGTTTTGATCTCCGCGCCGGCCAGACAGGCGCGGACGGCTTTGCCCGTTCCGAACGGGACCCGGTCCGAAGGGCGCGGGGATGGATGAACGGTGGTCCCGGTCAGGTCGGTAAAGCCGCCGAGCGCGATGATCTTGTGCAGGAAATAAAAATCTTCGCCGGCCTTTCGTTTGTTCATGCCGCCTTGTTTGCGATACGCCTCGGCGCGCACAGTCATGCAGGAGCCGATGGTGTGATGCGAGTGCGGGAAGCCGGCGTATCGCAAGGCCTGAACATAGTAGCGCAGGTGCAACTCGTAGGCAGCGACGGCTTCATAGACCTGCGGCGGAAGCGGGCCGCTCAAAGGATGCTCGAAATAGATGCTGCAACCCGGACTCCGCGGATTTTGCCGGAGGTGCCGCTCGAGGGCGGTCAGATAATTCGGCTCGCATTGGCAGTCTGCATCGTAGCCCGCGATGATTCCATCGAGCCGTCCGACGTCATCAAACCGGCGCAAGGCTTCGTCCATCCCGATTTTGCGGGCCAGACCCACGCCGGCCTGTTTTGGCGGCAGCTCGTGAAACTGAAGCAAATTGAAAGTCAGGCGTGGGTCGCGACGCTGCCCGGTCCATTCAGCGGCGGTTTTCAACGTCGCCAGGTTCTGCGAGCGGATTTCCTCGGAACAACCGGCCGGCGAATTCACAACGACGATCACCTCGACCGAAGCATTCGGACGGTCGCAGAGCCAGAGCGACTCCAGGCTCCCGACCAAATCCGGTTCGTTGAAGCAAGGAATGACGACGATGATGCCCAGGTCCGGTTGCGGCGGCGTTCCAATCTGTCGTTCGCAAAAACCGAAGCGTCGAAAGTAATAATCTGTTTCCGGCGTTGGCATGACCGCTTTGTTCGGCGCCGCCGAGTGCCGGTCACAGAGTGGCCGGCCTCCCGGCAAAATTCAACATGTTCGCTCCAAATCCTCCTGCCATCGCAAGATCGGCGGCGCATCGCGACCGTAACCTCATTTCGCTTTCGCGCATGCATTTGGACCATGAATGGTGGGGCGAGACTCCGTCGAGCCCTGATCTTCAATGGGCAGGAATTGTATTAGGGCTCGCAAGGACGCTCGCCCCACCGGGTTCATTGAGAGCTTCAACCGCTTTGCATCCTCCACTCCTCGTTATCGCTCGTCAGCCTTGCACTTCCCCTTTCCAGGGCGGCTGCTAGATTGTCGCCACGTAAGCGATGCTATGAAACACTCTCTCGAACTCTCCGCCTCCACCCGCCCCGAATGGGTGAATGCCGTGATTGCGAGCGCAAAGCGTCGGCCATGGCGATGAGTTTCGTGGCCAAGTATCCCGACCGCGTGGAAATCATTCCTGAACTGATCGAGACCGCCATTGAGGAACTGGACCATTTCCAGCAGGTTTATGCCCACATGGCAAGGCGGGGCGTGCGCCTGGCCAAAGAGATGAGCGAAGACCCTTACATCAAAGCGCTGCTCGAGCTTTGCCGCACCGACCCCCTCAATCGTTTTCTCGACCGCCTGCTGCTCGCGTCCATCATCGAATGTCGCGGGGCCGAACGGTTCCGTCTGGTGTGCAACGCGATTCAAGACGATGCCGGGTTGAAGGAGTTTTACCACCGCCTTTGGACGTCCGAAGCCAAACACGGCAACATCTTTGTCAAAATGGCGTTGAACTATTTTCCCGAAAAGAACGTTTACGCGCGGCTGAAAGAACTGAACGCGGCGGAAGGAAAAATCATTGAGTCGCTCGAATTACGAGCCGCTCTTCATTAGCCTGAAACCGGGATCAAGTATTTGCGGGTTGAATCGGCTCCAGGTTGAGGCTTCCGCCGGCTATACAGGTTGCCAAAAGAAATTTCCGAAATGGTGGGGCAAACCTGCCGGTTGCCGCGACGACCCGCAGGTCGTCGCCCACCATTTCGCAAACGCCTGCACCCTTAGTGGTCTATTTCATAAATACGCACACGTTCGCGGCAATGGATTTTGGGCGGAGGCTAGGCGCGAGCGACGAGCATATCCCGCGGCGGATCTGTAAGGAGCGAGCAACGACGCCTCCGGCCAAAAGACATGCCGCCCTGTGGGTTGCGCCCAATTTGGCCCGTGGCTTCGTTGCTCGGTCGGTCGGGTATCGCTGCGGATACACTCCCTCCCTCGCGCCTCGCCACGGGCCAAATTGGGCGCAACGAACGTATGCGTAT
>QHPW01000069.1:20564-21888 GCA_003219675.1 Verrucomicrobiota bacterium | reverse complement strand
ATAGAGTTTGCGCGCCTCGCCGAAGGTGACAGGCGCTCCGGTCTGACGCTTTTTGCGGAACTTCGATTTTACGAAGTCGGGCAGATTGAGTTTGGCAATAGAATAGACGGTCGTTTTGAGCGATTCGCGATAGAGCTTGCCGTCCACCTTCACCCTGCCGTAAAAAGTCCCTGTGCTGATGTATTGCACCAGGTTTGGAACTTTGGGGAACGATCTCCACTTGCCGTCATTCGACAAGTTGCGGTCGCGAAGTTCCTTTTGCGTTTTGGCCTTGCCGTTTGTGTCCTCGTTGAAGGTTTTCATGGCCTCAATCCTACGGGATACAAACATGGGATACAACCATAAAATTAGGGCGAAAAATTCACACCTAACACTTTTGTATTTAATGAGTTGCCTCGGTAGCTCAATTGGTAGAGCAGTTGACTCTTAATCAATTGGTTTGGGGTTCGAGTCCCCACCGGGGCACCACTTCATCCAACACTTCTGACCTGAAGTGAACCGGTGAAATCAGATTCGCTTGGTCTTGCGCCAGCGGTAGAGCGTCGTCGGGTGAATCCCAAGTTGCGCCGCCACCCAGGTAAGATCGTTTCCGCTGGATTCCAAAAGCTGTCTGGCCATTTCGAGTTTCTGCTTGCGGTTGAAAGCGACCGGGCGTCCGTCAAGCTGCGCCAACGGCGAGTGAAATGAGTGCGAGCCGGTGCGGGGGTTGATTCGCTGCGGTACATCCCACCAGGCGGCCCGCAGAACAGGACCGTCGTAGAGGATGACCATTCGGTCAATGGCGTTCTTCAGCTCGCGCACGTTTCCCGGCCAGTCGTATTGCTGGAATTTGTGAATCAGTTCCGGTTCAACACTTTCAAAATGTTTGCCCAGCCTTTCGCCGGCCGCCTTCAAGAATGCCAGCGTCAGCAGCGAGATATCGGCAGGACGTGTGCGCAGCGGCGGCACGTGCAGGATGACTTCCGACAGACGGTAATACAGGTCCGAGCGAAACTTGCCGTCCATGATTTCGCTTTCGAGGTTGCTGTTCGTGGCGGACAACACGCGGACTTCCGATTGTATTTCGGCGTTCCCGCCAACGCGCCGGGTTTTTCGGGTTTCGAGAAACCGGAGCAGTTTCGGCTGGAGCTTGACATCCAGTTCCCCGATTTCATCGAGAAAGAGTGTGCCTCCGGAGGCTTGCTCCACCAGTCCTTCGCGTGTTTTGTTGGCTCCGGTGTAGGCGCCTTTCTCCGCGCCGAACAGTTCGGCCTCCATGAGTTCCTTGGGAATCGCCGCGCAATTGACGGCCACAAAAGCGCCGCGGCTGGAGGCGTTGTGGAGC
>QHPW01000069.1:9475-20429 GCA_003219675.1 Verrucomicrobiota bacterium | reverse complement strand
ACTACTTTGCGCAGCGCTTCGAGCCAGCGCGCGTCGCCATCAGAGCACAGCAACACATCGTACGCACCGTCCCGGGCGGCGTTCATGATCTCAGCCGAATTGAGATTCTCACTCACGACGATGTAACAGCGGTTGGCTTGCGCGAGCTTGACTCGCAGTTGCGGCCAGTCCGCGTCGGTAAGTGTTTTGAACGGGAGCAGGTAGATCATTTCGGCCGAGTCGTGATTCAAATCACGAAGGGTGTCCTTGCTGAAGTGCTGAAAGCGAATTCCAAGCTTCGTCAGCCGGGGCTCAAAACTTGGGACCGGACCATTTCCTAAAAGTAAAACCAACATAAACTTGATGAAGTTAAGCAGGTTTGCATTGCGTCTGCAATGCCATAATTCATCGCTCGAGCAAAGCGCAACGCCAATTCATGAGGGCTTGTTTTAGGGATGGCTTCTTCTTGATTACCGGTTCAGAGAACGCTTTTTTCACGCTCGAGCGCGTGGCGCGCGCGGTCGAATTCGAATTCGATTTCGGTCAGCAGACGTGATGAGACCTGCAGGGCGCGGCGTTCCGCGTTTTCTTCGAGCTTTTGGCAGAGGGTCGCCATTCTGACCGCTCCGATGCTGCTGGCACAGCCGCGCAAGTTGTGAGCCGCCGCGGCGAGCGCCTCGGCGTCGTACTGCGTGGCGGCGGTTTGCATTTCCCGCAAGCGATCGGGCGTCTCCCGGACAAAAAGGTCGATCAGTTCCGCAACCGGGTCGGGTCTGTCGGGGCCGCGCAATTGGCGTAGCACGGTGATCGCGGCCGGGTCAATGATCGTTCCGTTTCCGTTTGTGTCGAATGCGGTCGCGCGGCCGATAGAGTCGATGGCCCGTTGCAGGACTTTGTCCAGAGCGTCCAACTGGACCGGCTTGCTGATGTAATCGTTCATGCCGGCGGCGAGGCATTTTTCACGCGCCCCACTCACGGCGTAGCTTGTCATTGCGATGATGTAGGCGCGCTTGCGCGCGCCGTTGCCCTGGCCGGCTTCGCGCTGGCGGATTTCCATCGTGGTTTTGAAACCGTCCAACTCAGGCAATTGACAATCCATGAAAATGACGTCGTACGGGACCAGTTCCAGGGCCTGCAAAACCTCGAGGCCGTTGGCCACGGCGACCGCCCGGCAGCCCAGCTTTTCCAGCAAACCAATCGCGACCTTTTGGTTGATGGCGTTGTCTTCAGCGACCAGAATGCGCAGCGACACGTCGGTGCGCGAGGGTTCCCTGGTTGCGGTGGTGGCGTTCTCGCGGCGTTGCTGCCAGAATCGCGTTTCATTCGGCGCGGTCGCGGTCAGCACGCTGACCAGGCAGTCGGCCAGGTGCGCCTGCTTCACCGGCTTGACCAGGAAAGCACCGACACCGGCCGCCCGCAGCAAGGCGGTGTCGCCGCGCGCGCCCAACGAGGTCATCAGCAACAGGCGTGTTTCCGCCATGACCGGATCGGCTTTGATGGCGCGGGCCAGGCTCAAGCCATCCATTCCGGGCATCTGCATGTCCAGAATTGCCAGCGCGAAGGGATCGGCAGCGGCTGCCTGTTGTCGCAGCAGTTCCAAAGCTTCGGTCCCGTTGGCGGCTCCGACGGGCCGCATCCCGAGGGCGGCGGTCTGGTGGAGAAGAATGTTTCGGTTGGTTTCGTTATCATCGACAACGAGGACCCACGCGCCGTCGAGAAGGGCTTTGGTCTGGGGGACCTGGAGAGGCAGCTTTTGTTTTTCGAATTTCGCAGTGAACCAAAAGGTGGAGCCTTTGCCCAGGGTGCTTTCGACACCGATTTGTCCGCCCATCAGTTCGACCAACTGCTTGGAGATGGCCAGACCCAGGCCGGTTCCGCCGTACTTCCGCGTGGTGGAGCCGTCGGCCTGGGAGAAGGCTTGAAACAGGTAAGGCAGAGCATCGGGAGCGATGCCGATACCGGTATCGGTCACCGTGAAGCAGATGATCACGTGAGTGTTGGTCTCGCTCTCGCGGGTCACGCGGAGGGCGACTTCGCCCTTTTCGGTGAACTTGATTCCGTTGACGAGCAGGTTGGTAATCACCTGCTGGAGTCTGCCCGGATCGCCGCGAAGGAGCGTCGGCACGTCGTCGTAGAGGACGGAGACAAGCTCGATTTGCTTGGCGTGGGCGCGTTCCACCACGAGTTCGGCGGTGTTTTCCACCGCGCCTCGCAGGTCGAAGTCAAGAGTCTCGAACTGAAGCTTGCCGGCCTCGATTTTCGAGAAATCAAGGATGTCGTTGATGATGGTCAGGAGCGTGTCGGCGCTGGCTTGAATCGTTTTGAGGAACTGGCCTTGTTCGGACGCCATTGGTGTGTCCTGGAGCAGCACGGTCATGCCGATGATGCCGTTCAGCGGAGTGCGGACTTCGTGGCTGATGTTCGCCAGGAACTCCGATTTGATCCGGGCCGATTCGAGCGCCTCGTCGCGCGCTTTGGCCAACTCAACCTCGAACCGTTTGCGATCGGTGATATCGAGGATGAGCGTCAGTATGCAGCGTTCGCCTTTCAGTTCGATCAACTCAGCGGCGCCGAGCCCCTCGCGGATTTCTCCCGATTTGGTGCGGAAGGCGCATTCGTGGTTGCGCAGAGAGCCGCTTTCCTGAAGGCGTTGCGCAAAATAGAACCGGTCCTCGGGGCTGACCCACATGCCCAGGTCCAGCGCGGTGCGGCCAATGACTTCCTCGCGGGAATACTCCATCAGTTGCAGAAAACTGTCGTTCACGTCGATGAAACGGCCTTCGGTCAGCGTGGCAATCGTGATAGCGGCTGGACTGGCAAGAAACGCCTTCGAAAACCGCTCCTCCGACTGGCGGAGTTTTTCTTCCGCCAGTCTGCGCTCGGTGACATCCCGCGCGTTGATGACGACGGCCTGGACACCGGGCTCGCTCATCAGATTGGTCCCGGTGCCTTCCATCCAGTGCCACGAGCCATCCTTGTGGCGAAGGCGGTAATGCGTGGTGATCGCGCAGCCCGGCTTCTGGATCAATTCGTTGAGCACTTTCCGGATGATCTCGAGGTCATCGGGGTGGATGAACTCAAACGCGTTATGCCCGATGAGTTCGCTATTGGCGTAACCCAGATTGCGCAGGGTCGCCGGTTCAGCATCGTAGAGGATGATTCCGTTCGGACTCATGAGGGAAATGCAATCCGAGCTCTTTTCGATCAGCGCGCGGAAACGGCGCTCGCTTTTTTCGAGGATTTGTTCCGCTTCCTTGCGCCCGGAGATGTCCTCAATGATTCCCAGTCCATAGAGGGGCCGGCCATCGGGGGTGCGGATCAACGACGCGGTCAGGTGGGTCCAAATGGCGCGACCGTCCTTTGTGAGATAGCGTTTTTCCAGCCGATAGCTGGAGATTTCTCCGCTGAACAATTTGCGTCCCAGTTGCAGCGTGCGATCCGCGTCCTCCGGATGGGTGATATCGACGAAGCGAAGGCCCACCAGTTCCTGCTCCGCGTAACCCAGCATCAGGCAGAGCGCTCGATTGGCCTTGAGGATGCGAAATTCGGGGCTGCCCAGCACGATGCCGATCGGGCCTTCTTCAAACGCTTTGCGAAACCGCTCTTCGCTCAGCCGCAGCGCCTCCTCGGAACGCTTGAGATTTTCCGTCAAAAGGGTCAATGCGCGCGCATGCTCCTCGGCGCTTCGTCGTCGAAGCCATAAATAGACCGACGCGAAAAGAAGGACAGACACCGCAAGGCTCATGATGATGAACCGGTAAGGCGGGATCGGGGGAAACTCGAAGTCTATCGGGTCGCGGGGGACCAGCCGATACCCGGCGCTAAATGGCGGCTCCTTGCAATATTGGCTGGCGATGCCGACAATTTCCGCCTTGCCGCCTTGCAACAGCCGATTGACAAACCGGGGATTGCTGAAAAATCGGTCCGAAACAATCACCGGAATTTCTCCGGAACGGTCGCGCAGCACCAGCCCGCGTTTTTTTTCGAGCAGATCCGAAGGCACGATCAGTTCTCCGGCCACGCGCGCGAGTTGGCCGGAGTAACGCTCGCCGAGCAAATCCGCCGCCAGCACATCGCGCGGTCTGGGCAACGCGTCGGAGCCCAGCCTCCGAATTTCAACCAGCATCAGCTCCTCCATTCCGTTGTACTGGGACAGTTTTCCGCGTGCCTGGACGATGTCGCCGCGCTTGAAGGTTCCGAGCAGCGCCGTGTTGCGCGTGAACAACACAAGCCCGCCGGTGCCGTCCTGCAGGTTGACCAGCGAGGCGTATTCCGCAGCGTCGGAGCCGAACCCGCGAAGCTTGATCGGGTCGGAGATCAGAATGCCCGAGACGGTGAAATTTTCGCCCAGACGGTCGGGTACAAAATTGCGGTCATTGTCGCGAAGGACCTCCTGGATCGGCGTGGTTCTTTCCGCGGCCCGCGCGGAAGCGACCATGAACAGGACGATTGCGAAACACGAAAACAGGAGAGGGCCGCGTGATCGGCCTGCGAAAGCAGGTTTCAAAATGCGGAGCTTTTCGGCAAAGCCCGCCAACTTCTGGCGCAACGGTGAAATCAAAAACGACATGCAACTATTATTCCGGCTCTTTGTTCTGCTACGCTTTCCATCAACTGTCGCCGCTTTTTTGCGCCGTCGCCAGGAAAGCCGCGAACAATGCTCTGAGATTCGCGGAATGCGGACCCCTCCCAACGGGCGACACGAATTCTGTCAGGAACCTTTCAAGGTGACTTAGTTCCTTTTGACTTTTCGGGTAGCCATTCCTTAAGTCAAGACCTATTTCAGAGGGATCTTGAGTCTTCAGGCAGTCGCTGGCGACCGTTCATCGCAACGGAGCGTCTGAAAGCGGCAGTGTCCTAATTTGGCGGCGGCGGTGCTGCGGCACCGCCGTGCGCCTGCGGCAGCGGGTTGGTTGTAGCGGCGGTCTGGGATCGCCGAAAACGGCGCTCATAGAGCGCCGCCACAGTTTAGATTTGAAATTAAGGCACGACCCTGAAAGCTGAGAGCTTGCAAGCCGGGTCAGTTTCTGTAAGGTAAGCCTTTCCGCGAGGTTAACAAAGGCCGAATCGCGATAGGTTTGGGAATGACTGAAGCGGACGGCGGGCTGACAGATATTCTCAGGTTTTCTGAACATCGAAGGAGTCAAAGAACTGAGCGCCACCAATGCGAATTCTTTTCGTGATCAGGTGCGCGGCGCGCTGGCCGAACGTTTGAAGAACATCGATATTGATTTATCGCAAACGATGTTCGTGGACAGTTGTGGTCTGGGCGCGTTGATCTCGCTGCACAAGACGGCCTGCACGCGAAGCGGCGCGGTGCGGCTGCTGAATCCCACGCCACCGGTTCAGCAGATTCTTGAGCTCACGCGCCTGCATCGCGTGTTCGAAATTGTCAAGAAATAGGCCCGCATGTCCGAATCGCCCTGCAAATCCTCGCGTGGCGTCGCCTTGCGACTCGCGCTTGCCTGCGATCTCTTCGAAGTGCGACCCGCCATTCTTGCCGTGCGCGGCTTCCTGGCCGAGCAAGGTCTGCCCGACGCGGAATTGACCACGTGCGAACTGGCGATGGCCGAAGCGTGCAACAACGCGATCAATTACGCGAGCGAAGAGGGGAGGGCGCAACCGATTGAAATCGAGGTGATATCCAGTCTGACCAGGGTGGAGTTGCGCGTCAATGACCACACCCCCGGCTTCGATTGGCCCGGACGCATCAACCTGCCCGGTTCTGACAGCGAGCGGGGCCGCGGCTTGTATCTCATCCGGTCGCTCATGGACAGCACGGAATATTTTCGCTGTGCCGGCGAGAATTCGTTGCGGATGCGCAAGCATCGTTCGTCTCAAGCGGGTCGCGTCCCATCGCCCTCTGCAAATCTGGAAGAGTTGAGTCGCCGGCTTGCCGAGAGCGAACAGATCATTGGCGACATGGCGGAGGAGCTCAGCTCATGTTATGAGAGCTTGTCGGCCATTTTTCGTTACAGCGCGGAGCAAGGGAAGGCCATCAGTCTGGAGGATTTCTCGCGTCAATTGCTGAGCGATTTGCTGCGCATCACCGCGGCGGATTGGTTCGTGCTGCGCCTGGTCCCGAAGGATCAGTCCTGGCTCGTCGTGTTCACCGCGTCCGAACCAGGATTGGACCTGGAGCCGTTGGAAGTGCCGCACCGGGTGGATTCGGGCCTGCCGGCGGAGGTCCGTTCTGCGAAGCAGCGCCAGGACATCTGGTTCGACCAGCAGAAATCGCTGGAGGCCGGCGACCCGCTGCGTCGGGTGAAGCCGGACTCGTTAGGGTTGGTGCATCCATTTTATTTTGGCGACACGCTCATCGGAACGCTCACGGTGGGCAAAACCATTTCGCTGGTTCCGTTCTCGGCGGCGCAAACCAACGTGGTGCACACATTTGCGGATTTTCTTGCCATCCAGATCGTCAATACGCGGTTTCAAGAGGAGCAGGTCAATAATCTGCTGGTGGCCCGCGACCTGCAGATTGCCAAGAACATTCAGCGGTCGCTGCTGATGAAAACACTGCCGCAGATGCCGGGCTTCGGTTTGGCGGGTTACTGCGAGAGCGCGCGTCAGGTCGGAGGCGATTTTTATGATGTCGTGAAATTATCCGATCAGGCGTTGCTGTTGGTCATTGCGGACGTGATGGGGAAGGGGATTCCCGCGGCCATGTTTGCCGCGATCCTGCGGAGTTTGTTGCGGGCCTTGCCGGAATTAACCAATCAACCTTCCGAACTGCTCTCGCGGGTCAACCGACTGCTGTTCGATGAACTGTCTGAGGTGGACATGTTTATCACCGCACAATTGGTTTACGTGGATGCCGGGAAACGATTGCTGGTCACCGCCAGCGCCGGCCACTGCCCGTTGCTGCTGGCGGTCGTCGGCGAGAGGGCGGTTAGAACGCTCTCGCCCGAAGGCATGCCGCTGGGCATCCTGCCCGACACGCCGTTTACGGATGAAACGGCTGAGTTGCCCAGGAACTGCCGCGTCCTGCTCTACACCGACGGCCTGACCGAAGCCCGCAACGCTCAAGGCGAACTCTTTGGCCAGGAACGCCTGATGGAATGGCTTAAGCAGACCACCACCCACCCGCGGAAGGCCGAGGAATTGAAAGACGAGCTGGCTGCAGAGCTGGTGAAATTTCAGTCGAATACGAGCTTGAAAGATGACCAGACTTTCCTGATCATGGCGGAATGAAACCTCGCGGAACGGACCGTTATGCCGCATAAAATACTGATCGTGGACGACGAGCCGTTCATGCTGCGGTTGATCCAGCACCATCTGGAACACGCCGGCTACGAAATGATCAAGGCCCGCAATGGACGCGAGGCAGTGGAAGCCGCCGTGCGCGAGAATCCCTGTGTTGTCGTGATGGACGCCATGATGCCGAACATGGATGGCCTTACGGCCCTGCGGCAGCTTAAACAGGAACCGGCCACGCGCGCCATTCCGGTGATCATGCTCACCGCCAATCCGCACAAATACAGCCGTGAAGAAGCTGAGTCCTCCGGCGCGGCCATCTTTCTGACCAAGCCATTCAGTCCGACCCAGCTGTTGGATGAGATTCGCAAACACACGTTGGACCTCGAGGTCCCCCAAGTCTGACCGGCCTTGCAGCGTGTTGGACTCCGTCGGCGCACCGCATTTGTGCGCGCGTTCCTTTCCCGGAGGGACTGCCTTTGCCAAAGTTGAAAGGCGGCCTGAATTTGCCGTATGGCATCGCCCATAAAAGCTTCAAATCAAAAAGCAGCACTCACCGGTTTTGGGCTCTGCGCCTTCCTTTTGTGTTTGTTGAGCGGGGCATGCCGGGCAGACGCGGCAAAAGTCAGCCTGCTTCGCGCACCTGGCGGCGGCATTCAGCCGCAGGCCGCGGCCGATGCCAAGGGCGTTGTTCATTTGATCTACTTCAAAGGCAAACCGCAGGGCGGCGATATTTTTTACGTTCGGCGCGAACCGGGGAACGACGCGTTTAGCGAACCGAGCCGGGTCAACCATCGGGCGTCCAGCGCGATTGCCACGGGGACGATTCGCGGGGCGCAACTGGCCGTGGGCCGGAATGGCCGGGTGCACGTGGCCTGGATGGGAGGCGAAGGAGCCGGGCGCGTCATGACAGGCGGCAAGGAAATCACACCGATGCTTTACACGCGATTGAACGACGCGGGAACGGAGTTTGAACCGGAACGCAACCTCATCACCTGGGCGGCCGGACTTGACGGGGGGGGTTCCGTTGCGGCTGATTCGGAAGGAAATGTTTATGTCGTCTGGCACGCAAACCCGCCCGGAAACGAAACAGGCGAGGCGGGTCGCGCGGTGTTCGTCGCCCGTTCGACCGACGAGGGCAGAACCTTCAAACGCGAGGAGCGGGCGAACCCAAGACCGACCGGCGCGTGCGGATGTTGCGGCATGCGGGCCTTCGCCGACTCGAAAGGGACGCTTTACATTGTTTACCGCGCGGCGAATGAGATCAGCCGCGATATGACGCTTCTGGTTTCGCGCGATCATGCCGCCAGTTTCGGGATTGAGACGCTGAACCAGTGGATGATCCAAGGTTGTCCCATGAGCAGCAGTGCGTTCGCCGAGAGCGGGTCCGGGGTTGTGGCCGCCACCGAAAGAGACGGGCAGGTTTGCTTCAACCTGATAGAACCGGGAACATCGAAACTTTCCCGGCCTGTTTCCGCCCCCGGAGCGGACAAACGCAGGCATCCGAGCGTGGCGACCAATCCCGATGGCGAGGTGCTTCTGGCCTGGACGGAAGGTACCGCCTGGGAAAAAGGCGGTTCCCTGGCGTGGCAGCTCTTTGATAAAAGTGGCAAGGCAACTGCTGAAAAAGGCCGTGCCGATGGCGTGCCGGTCTGGAGTCTGCCAACGGCCTTTGGGCAGTCGGACGGCCGGTTCGTGATCGTTTATTGAGTGGACACTGTCAGAACGAATGTCTAGTGTGGCAGCAGTTAAACCTTAAAACGAAAATGGTCAGGATTTCCTTAATCATCGCAATCGTCGCCGGCATTGCGGCCTTGGCGGTCAGCCAATTGAAGGTGGCCAAGGACATCGAAGAACTCAGAACCACCCTGAAAACCACCCAGGAGAATCTGACGACATCGCAAACGGCCGAAGCCAAAGCCAGGAAAGAAGCCAAGCAACAGACCGAGGCGGCGGACAAAGCCAAAAAGGACCTGGAGACAGCCAAGACCGACCTGGCTGCCGCCAGCGAAAAGGCCGACCAACAGGAAAAGCGCGCCAACGAATTGGCAGCACGGCTCGACAAGACTACCCTGGAACGAAACGACTCTCAGGCTGAGGTCGCGCGGTGGCGGGCGTCCGGTTTGACTCTGGAACAGATCAAGGCCACCCTCGCGGATAACAAGAGGCTCGTCAGCGAAAACGACGCGTTGAACAAGGAGAACAGAGTCCTGGGCCGCACGCTCACCCAGAAACAATCCGAGCTGGACATCCTTACGGGCACGAAAACCAAGGTTGACTTGCCTCCGACTCTGAAAGGCAAGGTCATCGCCGTCGATCCCAGGTATGAATTTGTGGTGTTGGACATCGGCGCGGACGACGGTGTGCTGGCGCGCGGGGAGATGCTGGTGAACCGTTCGGGCAAACTCGTGGCCAAAGTTCGGATACTCACGGCCGAGTCCCATCGCTGCGTCGCCAATGTATTGTCGGATTGGAAGCAGGGCGAGATCATGGAAGGCGATATGGTTCTGGTTGGACTCTGAAATTTTATGCGACCTCAACCGGTCAAATTTTACCGCGGGTTGTTTCTGCTGTTTTTGGGCGCTGTAGCCATCCTGTTCTCCGGCTGTGCAAGCAGCGAACCCGAAAACGCTTCGGCGCGTCCATGGAACCAGCCGCGCGGATGGGAGACGGGCCTTCCGCCGGCGATGTACGAAGGGCGCTGATCCGCCGCCGGCGCTTCGGCTACTTCGCAAACTCCACGCAGCGCGTTTCGCGAACCACTGTGACCCTGATTTGTCCCGGGTACTGCAGGCTCTCCTCGATCTTCCGGGCGATGTTGCGCGCAAGGATGAACGCCTGTTCGTCGTCAATTTGATCCGGTTGCACCACCACCCGCAACTCCCGTCCGGCCTGGACGGCGAAACATTTGTCAACGCCTGGAAATGAAAGGCCGATTTTCTCGAGGTTCTCCAATCGGTTGATGTAGGTCGTCATCGTCTCGGAACGCGCGCCGGGGCGCGAGGCGCTGATGGCATCCGCGGCGCTGACGAGGATTCCCAGAACATTCGTGTGCGGGACTTCGTCATGGTGCGAGGCGACGCCGTTGATCACGTCCTCGGTCTCGCCGCAACGCCTGATCAATTCCGCGCCGATGATGGCGTGCGAGCCTTCCACTTCATGATTAATGGCCTTTCCGATGTCGTGCAGCAGGCCGGCCCGCTTGGCAGCGGCGACGTCCAGGCCGAGTTCCGCGGCCATCAGAGCCATCAACTGCGCAACTTCGACGGAATGATCGAGGATGTTTTGCGAGAAGCTGTGCCGGAAACGCAGCCGGCCCAGCAGCTTGACGATTTCCACCTGCATCGGCGGCAACCCCAGCTTGAAGACCGCCTCTTCGCCGCCGCGCAAAATGGTTTCGTCCATTTCCTGCGAAACTTTGGCCACGACTTCCTCGATGCGCGTGGGATGGATGCGCCCGTCGAGAATCAGCCGTTGCATGGCTTCACGGGCAATCTCGCGCCGCACGGGATCGAAGCCGGACAAGACGACCGCGTTGGGCGTGTCGTCGATGAGCACGGTAACACCGGTGGCGGCTTCGAAGGCCCGAATGTTTCGTCCCTCTCTGCCGATGATGCGCCCTTTGATGTCGTCTCCCTGCAGCGCCACCGTGGCCGTGGTGGTTTCGAACGTGTGCTCGCCCGCGTAGCGTTGGATGGCGAGGCTGATAATACGGCGGGCCTGGTCTTCGGCCTTCAGTTTTGCCTCCTCCAAAATGTGCCGCGTCAAATCGGCGGCG
>QHPW01000069.1:4978-9435 GCA_003219675.1 Verrucomicrobiota bacterium | reverse complement strand
GAAGTCTGGCGAGCCAGACCAGCTCGTTGCGTTCGACTTCGACCAGGGATTTCTTTTCTTCCAGCTCCTGCTGCTTGTCGCGCAAATCCTTTTCGCGCTGAACCAATCCCTCCAGCTGGCGGTTGATCAAGGATTCCCGTTCGGCCAGACGCTGTTCGAGGTCAGTGAGTTCGCGGCGGCGCGTGCCGAAGGATTTTTCGGTTTGCTCGCGGAGCTTCAGAGCTTCTTCGTTGGCGGCGAGCCGTGCCTCGCGCGAAACGGCTTCGGCTTCCCGGCGGGCGTTTTCGAGGAAGGATTTCTCCTCCACGGCGCGAGTGGCGTGGCGTTTGCGTTGTTTCCAATGGAAGAACCAGTATCCCAGCAGACCCCCCGCGAGGAGAAGCGGAGCGCCTTCCCAATATAGTTGTGCCGCCAACATCATTTCAAAACCGCGCCCTGGCACGCACGGCACCAGCGGGTCGGCGTCAAGATATAATCCAAACAAACATCATGCGGCTCCGCAGGAATGTCGTCCACGATCTGCTCATCGAACCCCGTTCCGCACTTGATGCCGCCAACAGACGCAAGCAGCCGGTCATAGAATCCTTTTCCCCTTCCGAGCCGCCGCCCGTTCAATGCGAATGCTACTCCAGGCGCCAGCACAAAGTCCAGCTCCTTTAACGGGATTTCCGCACACCTCCCCTTCGGCTCGGTGATCCCAAACCGGCCCTGTCGCAAGTCATCCGTGAGATCAAGCACGCGACAGGCCAGGTAAACCTGCCTTTCGGCGTCGAACTGCGGCAGAGCCAACGTCTTGCCGGCTTCGAGCGCCTCCTGCAATAATGGCCCAATATCCAGTTCGTCGGGCAGCGGCGCGTAAAGCAAGACCGAACGGGCTTCACGCCAAATGCGTTCCTGCCGCAGTTGCGAACAGGCCCGGCTCGATGCGGCGAGGCGTTGGTTCGGCGGCAGCCGCTTCAATTCATCCCGGACCTGTCGACGCAGGGCGGCCTTTTGCTCACTAATGCTTCGCTCATTTGTCATGAGAAACCTCCGGCTCTGCCGGAGGATTCGCGAATTCTTTCAGGCCTCCAGCCTTGCCGGAGGTCGCTGACTGTTGTTCGCACGCCGGCGGTTCCAACGGCGGGGCTTTCGACGTGGAACCTGGAACTTTGGCCTGGGCGACCAGCGCCCGCCATCTCTCGACCCGCTCACGGATCTTCTGTTCGGCGCCTTGATCCGACGGTTCGTAGTAATGTTTCTCGGCGCCGAGGTGGTCCTGAACCACGAAGTGTTCCGGGAAATCATGCGCGTAGCGATAACCCTCGCCGTGGCCGAGCCGTTTCGCGCCGGAATAATGCGCGTCGCGCAGGTGCTCCGGCACCGGCAGCGTGCGCCCGGAACGAACGTCTCCCAGCGCGGCGTCAATGGCCGTGATGACCGAATTGCTCTTGTGTGCCGTGGCGATGTAAAGCGCCGCCTCGGCGATGGGAATGCGCGCTTCCGGCCAGCCGATGAATTCAGCCGCTTGAAAGGCCGCGTTTGCCAGCACCAGCGCCAGCGGGTCGGCCAGGCCGACATCTTCAGCGGCGTGAATCACGATCCGACGGGCGATGAAGCGCGGGTCCTCGCCGGCGTGAATCATTTTCGCCAGCCAGTAAAGCGTCGCGTCCGGATCGCTGCCACGCATCGATTTGATAAAAGCGGAAATCGTGTCGTAGTGCGCGTCGCCGTCACCGTCATAAACCACGGCCTTCTTTTGAATGCATTGTTCCGCGACGCCCAGGTCGATGTGAATCAAGCCGTCGTTGGCAGGCGCAGTCGTAAGTGCGGCGATTTCCAGCGAGTTCAACGCCTTGCGCGCGTCGCCATCGGACACTTTCGCCAGGTGACGCAACGCGGGTTCGTCCGCTTGAATTTTCAAATGACCGAGGCCGCGTTGGCTGTCCGCCAGGGCGCGTTTGAGCAATCTGTAAAGGTCGTCCTGGTCCAACGGGGTCAGTTCGAAAATCTGGGAGCGCGAGACCAGCGGCGAGTTGACGAAGAAAAACGGATTGTGCGTCGTCGCTCCGATCAACCGCGCCACGCCGCTCTCCACGTCCGGAAGCAGAACGTCCTGCTGCGCTTTGTTGAACCGGTGAATCTCGTCAATGAACAGAATGGTCGGCTGTCCCTTGTTCACCAGTCGATTGGCGGCGCTGGACAGGACGCGGCGCATGTCCGCGACGTTTGATTCCACTCCGCTGAGCCGTTCAAATTTGCTTTTGGTCTGGTTGGCGATGATTTGCGCCAGCGAGGTCTTGCCCGTGCCGGGCGGCCCGTAAAAAATCAACGACTGGAGGCGGTCGGCCTCGATGGCGCGCCGGAGCAACCGTCCCGGTCCGAGAAGGTGCGACTGGCCGGCGAATTCCTGAAGATTGCGGGGCCGCATCCGCGCGGCCAGCGGCTGATGCTGAAACGGTCTTTCTTCTGTCGGTTCGGCAACTTCAGGTTCGGACGGGGAGGCGAACAGATCATCGCGCGGCATGGCATTAACTTAGCGTCCAAAGCGGAAAGTCCAAAGTCCAAAGTTGGAGTGGCTGGGAGAGGCAACGGTCCGTCGAGCCCTAACTGATTCCTGTGGCTGGGAGATCAGGGCTCGACGGAGTCTCGCCCCACCGTTCATGGTCCAAATGCGCGGTTGCAAAACCGTGGAAACTGCCCATGAACCGAGCAGGCTGCGGGTCGCAGACCCGCGGTCCGGACCGCGCCTCTGTGAGGCGCAGCGGTTCATGGTCCCAATGCATGCGAAAAACGAAAGGAGGCTCTCCATGAACCGGGGTGGGGCGAGACTCCGTCGAGCCCTAACTTCTATCCCCTACGGGGGGCGAGAGGGATGGGGTGTTGTGGTCCGAAATAGCCAATCGGAAATTGCAAATCGAAAATGAAGAACCCCGCCGTAATGCCGTGTATAACAGTTCCTTTGAACTTATTAGAAACAGGTGGGACCCGCTCAACGGCTTTCGACTTCCAGTTAAGGCCTGTCGGCCACCATCAAAGCCAGGGTCCCCTCATTGGTTTACTTACGGTTCAAGGACTTAGTTTCTTAACACGAACATGGCAGGGTTAAATCCGTTTTCAAATCCGCGTTGCAAAGATCAGACGCCAGCGCTCCGGCATTCCGGGCGCCAGCAGACTGAAATATTGACAGTGGTCCTCGGCGGCTGGCTCTATCGGCATACCTGCTTCACAGCGGCGAAGGCGTTGCGCGCCGAACGCCGCCGCCAACCATTGGCCAAGGAGGTTCTTTAAGTTTGCCAGTTGGACGCGGCCCTGCTTCAATCATACTGCGATTATGGAACTGGAAATTCTTCAAATCATGAAGCAGGCAGCGGGCACGAAGTTTTCCTACAAGGAAATCGGCAAACTCCTGGACCGGGATGCGTATCGTGAAAATGCGCACTGGGCCAGGCCGATTCTCGAAAAGCTCGCCTTCGAGCGGCACATCTGGAAGGACGAGGCGTTCTACGTGTACCCGACGGAGCAACAAAGGTCGGAGCACCGTCGGAAGGAGGGAAAAGTCAAAGCCTCCGGCGAAAAGTGATTACCTCCCTCCGTCTTGTCCGCCAAAGTTCGGGTCGAGTTCTTTGAGGATTTCCTGGCGAGTGCGTTCCAGCTCGACGCCGAGCTGCTGCAAGACACGCGCGGCGACACCATCGCCTTCACGCAGCAGACCGAGGAAAATGTGCTCGGTGCCGACGTAGGTGTGATTCAGTGTCTTGGCCTCTTTCGCCGCGAGCGCCAAAACTTTCTTCACGCGCGGGGTGTAAGGGATGTTGCCGATCATCTTCTGGTCCGGACCAGCGCCAATCATCCTTTCGACCTCGCTCCGGACGGTGTCGAGATGCACACCCATTTTTTGGAGCACGTTAACAGCGACGCCCTGGCCGAGCTGGATCAGGCCGAGCAAGAGATGTTCTGTGCCGACGAAATGGTGATTGAAGCGGTCGGCTTCCTTGCGCGCCAAAGCGAGGGCTTGTTGAGCGCGTGGCGTGAAATTACTCATCGTCTCCTCGGCAGACGACGTTCGAGGGAACCGGGTGCCGGCCAGAACGGATGGCGCGGAGAAAAGTCGGCCCAAGAAACCGGATGGCTTTTTGGGCACAGTTTGTTCGGGCATCGGCCCCATTCGAATGACATCCAATCCTATCGACCGCAACTGGGCCGCGCTCAAATACGCCGCCTCCACCAGCGCCATCGTCCTCAAATTGTCGCGGCCGCTGATGTCCGGCTCCCTGCCGGTTTCGAGCGCGACGAGCAGTTGCGCCATCGTGCCGATGAAGGCGTCGGGAAACCAGCTCTCGGTCCAGCGCGGCTGGTGAAATTCCTTGTCGCCGATGTCGGCGTAGCGAAGGGTGGACGGCGTCGTATAGGGATCCTTGCACCAGCCGATGTCTCCAATCGCGAGACCTTTCGTGCCTTCGATGCGCCATTCGACC
>QHPW01000069.1:0-4930 GCA_003219675.1 Verrucomicrobiota bacterium | reverse complement strand
GGTCGGTGCGGACGCTGCAATAAATCCCTTCTGGATCGCCGAACCAGTAGCGGAAGGTGTCGAGATGATGGATCGACATGATGCGGAGCGTGAGCCAGCCGAGTTCCTTGTGCCAGTCCATCCAGTGGGGAATGCCGCGCATGTCCAGGGTCGCGAAGACCGGTTCGCCGAGCACGCCGTTTTCGAGCAGCGTTTTTATCGCGCGGACCGAGGGGTCGTAGCGCATGTTCTGGTTCACGGCGAGAGTGATCCCCGCGGCTTCACAGGCGCGCACGGCTTCGACCGCTTCGGCGTAGTTCATGCCGAGCGGTTTCTGGGCGAGGATGCCTTTGAGAGTCTTGCGTTCGCAGGCGGTCTTAATCAGCGCGAGCTGGTGCATGGGGGGAACAGCGATGTCCAGCACTTCGATCGAAGGATCCTCCAGCAGTTGGTCCGGCGCGTCGTAAACTTTCGGGATTCCGTGGCGCCGGGCCACCTTTTCCGCGTTGGCGCGGGTGCGCGAGGCGATGGCGACGGGATTGAACTCGGCCTTGCGATACGCGACGAGGTGGCAGTCATTGACGATGAAACCGCTGCCAAGAATCCCGATGCGAAAGTCTTTTCGCCGGGGTAAAGGCGAATGAATGTTCAAGTGCATAAGCCAGGGGCGGCGTGTCGTCCGCAAGAATAAATCAGGCCCAGTCAAAAACAAGAGGCAGGTCGTGCGATTTCGGTTCGAGGTGTGAAAATCACGCGGGAATGCGTCAAGTTCGCGCCTCCCATTGAAATAAAGCAGGAGCGACCGATTTCAGTGGCGCCATTTTCAGGGAGACCATCATGCCGGACGGCAGCATCCGGTCCAATTAACCTAATAACTTAAGCATCCTGGGTGGGAGCGCCCTTGTTGTATTTATGTTTGTGCGAGTGCGTTAGCGCAGAATAAACCTGGGCATGTCCCAAGGCATGTCCCGTTTCTGACCAGCCTTCAAGGGGCACGGCTGACGAATCATCACCCCTGGCGCGCCGGGAGGCCAATTTTCGCCAAAATCAGGTCGATCCATCAAATGTCATCGCGCAAAAGCCGGTTCCCAATTCAGAGAACCGGGCCTTGGTATGAAACGAGCTAACGTACGGGCGAAGTCCGACAGCACCGAATATATGAGCAAGCGACAAAAGCAAACCGCGTTTCTAAAAACGCTGATCCTGCATGGAAAAATGGAGGACCGGATGGAGTTGCAGGAACGGATCGGCAAAGCAGAGCGGGATGAAATGTGCGCCTGGCGCGCTTTGGGGTTGGTGAGCCTGCTCGCGGTGTTTTGCTGCTGCGGCATCTGCTATTCGGCGGTGCTCATTCCGGAGTTTTTCCAGAACTCGCCGCATCTGGTCGTCAAGATTTTTACCGGCCTCGGCCTGGCATCGCTGATCTGCGCGGTGGTGTTTCTGTTTTCCTGGCTTTGGTATCGCGGTGTGTTGAACCGGGTGCATGAAGAGTGCCGGCGGTTCGTCATGGCGACATTCGAGCCACGAAGCCGGGCGGCCCTTGCGCAGTCTCATTCGCCAACTCAGGAGGAGCAGAAAGGCGAAGGGACATCCGCCGGGGACAAAGGACTCGAAACCGATCCGACTCTTGTGCCGGCGTATCAGACGTATTCGCAGCTTTTCGGCATCCGTCGGAGTTCCTGAAACTGTTCGATTGATCGCGGAGGGGGTAGAGAACAAGGGGGTGCGTTGGGCCGACAGAAGGCGCGGCTGCGAAACGCGAATCCTTAAGCAAATCCGGCGGGCCGTTACGGCGAATTTTTTGGTAGTGTCCTGATTTGCTGGCGGCGGTGCTGCGGCACCGCCGTGCGCCGCGGCAGCGGCGCACCCACCTTAAGCAGATCAGGACACTGCCAATTTTCTGGAACAGCTGACAGGGAGCAGCAGCGCTGGTAGAATCGCCGGCGGCGCATGAAGAGATATGACCTGAACCCGGCAACGGCGGCTTTCCTCACGTTTCTGCTTACGTTCTTCTCGGCATTTCTGTTTTATCCGGTCAGCTTCATGCTCAAAGGCGCCTTCTTCGCCGACGGCAGGTTCAGTCTGAAATATTTTTCACTCCTGCTGGAAAGCCCGCTGCAACGCGAATCCATCTTCAACAGTTTCAGTGTCGCGTTCCTGACGACGGCGCTGACCACATTGCTGACGCTGCCGTTGGCGCACTGGATGACCCGGTTCAACTTTCGCGGCAAAATGCTGCTCGGTGGTTTGCTGCTGGTTCCGATGATCATGCCGCCGTTTGTGGGCGCCATCGGCCTCAATCAACTGTTCGCCCGCTTCGGCTCGTTGAATCTCTTTCTGATGAGTCTCGGCATCCTGAAGCCGGACAAACCGATCGACTGGCTTGGGCAGGGGGGCTTTTGGGGAATCATCGTTCTGCAATCAATGAATCTTTATCCCGTCATGTTCCTCAACGTCTCTGCGTCGATGGCAAACATCGATCCCTCGCTGCGCGAGTCGGCGCAAAATCTGGGCGCGAGGGGCTGGCGGCTGTTTCGCACCATCACGCTGCCGTTGATTTTGCCCGGTTACTTCGCCGGCGCGGTGATTGTTTTCATCTGGGCCTTCACCGACCTGGGGACACCGCTGATTTTTGGTTTCTCACGCCTTGTGCCGGTGCAGATTTTCGACGCCGTCAACGAGGTCAACACCAACCCGATGGGCTACGCGCTCGTGGTCTTCGTGCTGGCGCTGACGCTGGCCCTTTTTCTGGTCAGCAAACGCGCGCTGGCCGGGCGGCGCTACGAGATGATGGCGCGCGGTCACACTGGAGGTGCCGAAGTGCAGGCGACGGCGCGGCAGACCGTTGGCATCTGGATGGTGCTGATGGCGGTCATCGGGCTGGCGTTGCTCCCGCATTTGACCGTCATGGCCGACTCATTTGCCCGACAGTGGTTTTTCAGCGTGTTGCCTGGCGAGTGGACCGCGGAAAACTACAGTGAAGTTTTCGGACATGGCCTGACGCTGCTCGACCTGGTGCTGGGGGTGATGATCGCCTGGCTGCTGACGCGCAAGCGGGTTCCATTGGCCGGCCTGCTCGACGCGCTGGCGATGTTGCCCCTGGCATTGCCGGGGCTGGTGCTGGCGTTCGGTTACGTTGCCGGGTTCGACTTCAAAATGCGCTGGTTGAACCCGCGCGACAACCCGACGCTGCTGTTGATCATCAGCTATAGCGTCCGGCGGCTGCCGTACATCGTGCGTTCGGCTTACGCCGGTTTTCAGCAGACCAGCGTCACGCTCGAGGAAGCTTCGGCGAACCTCGGCGCGTCGCCGATGCGGACGCTGGGCAAAATCACTTTGCCGCTCGTGATGGCGAATCTGATCGCCGGAACGATCCTGACCTTTTCCTTCGCCATGTTGGAAGTAAGCGACGGGCTGATTCTGGCGATGCGCGAAAAATATTTTCCGATTACGAAAATGATCTGGCAGGTCATGGGGCGCATCGATCCCAATGCGCCCGGGGTCGCGTGCGCGTTGGGCGTGGTCGGTATGGTCATTTTGACCGCGAGCCTGCTGGTTGCGGGCAGAATCCTCGGGAAAAAAACAGGGCAACTTTTCCGGGTCTGATCTTTTCGCGACAACGTGGCGAGGCGGGGGGGAGGATTGCAAAAAGATCGCGACTCTCATCGCGCCCCTGTTCTGAAAACTCCGTTCACGGCAGAGCGTTCCATTGTCGCCGCGCCACGTACGGGTCAAGCCGGGCGAAGAAGAGATAGGCCAGGCGTTCCCTGAGCTTGTTCCACAGGGTGCGCGACTTTCGCCAGAGCATGCGGTGCACCTGGTGCGAAAGCGAGAGGTGTTCGGCGAAAATATCGCGCGCTTCGGCGACCACAGGTTCGTTGGTCAGGCGCACCAGCAGCTCGTAATTGATGTTGAGACTCCGCGTGTCGAGGTTGGATGAGCCCGCATAGACGATGTTGTCCGCGATGACCAGCTTGGTGTGCAGAATCTGCGGCTGGTATTCGTAAATTTCCACACCCGCCCGCAACAAACGCTGGTAAAGACTGCGCGCGGCGAGTTGCATCAAGGGCACGTCCGATTTTCCGGGCAAAATCAATTGGACCCGGCCACCGCGGCGGGCCACCTGGATCAGGGCGCTGCGCAATCGCAGCGGCGGCAGGAAATACGCGGCGATGATTTGCGCGGTTCGCGCACGGACCAGGTCCATTCGCAGCGCAAGCTTGAGGGGACTGCGTCCGCGGCCCGGCCCGCTCAACAATAACTCACCGGCCAGGTCTGAGCGCTGGTGTTTCGCAGGGCGCTTGCGCAGCCGGATGAACCGTTTGTGCCTGAACTCCGCGCGGGCGAACATGTCGTCGAACGAGGAGGACAATTCCTGCGCCAGCGGCCCGTTGATTTGCAGGCCGAGGTCGCGCCAGCCGCGCGTGACGCCGTCCCCTTGCCACTCCGGGGCGACGTTAAAACCGCCGATGAACGCGAGTTTTTCATCGCAGATCAGCAGTTTGCGGTGGTTGCGGATGTTGAAGCGCCGAAGGGTCAGGGGATTGAACCAGCGCATTTCGCCGCCGGCCTTTCGCAAGGGCCCCCAAAAATTGTCCGACAGAGTGATCGAGCCGAACGAATCAATGAGCACCTGCACGCGAACCCCGCGTCGCGAGGCGCGGATCAGCGCGTCGCGGAACCGTTCGCCCAGGGGGCTGGCGGTATAGATGTAACTCTCGAATTCAATCGAGGCTCGCGCGGCGTCGATGGCTGACAGCATCGCGGCGAAGGTGTCGTCTCCGCTGCGCAACCAGCGAAACGCAATGACGTCGGGCGATGACATTGCGTGAAGCGTATTTGGACAGAACGAGAATTGCAATTGACCTGAGGAGAATCTCGCCCGAAATAAGTTCAAATTGTCTCCGGATTGGTGCAAATATACAGGTATGCGACTCACGCGAATCCTGAC
>QHPW01000068.1:20708-27138 GCA_003219675.1 Verrucomicrobiota bacterium | reverse complement strand
GAGCGCGGACAAGCTGGAAAAGCTGGCGCAGAAAGACAGGAACTACCAAAAGTACGTGCGCACGGGGACAGGCAGCGTAACGGAGACATTCAACGCCTCGACGAAAGGCATCGGGCAAATCATCGTCATCAAACCGCCCACCAGTATTGTGGTGAGTCCGTAGTTCGTTCCTCCGGCTTTGACACAAAAAGGACAGGCACATGCCTGTCCTTTTTTGTTTGGTGATTTCAACCGCCAAGCCTCTCTCCATGAACCTCAGTCTTCCCAGCCCCACTGTTCCGGCGAAAGACCGAGGCCGCCCTGCGGAAACTTTCGCTTGAGGCAACGCCCAGGGAGCGTTAGCTTGGGCGCGACGCAGAAAAGTCAAATCGGATCACCCGAAAAGAAAAGCGATGAAAGAGAGATCAGTTCTGGGTGCGCTGCTCCTGGGCGTCGTTCTCTGTGCGTGCAAGTCGGCGAAGCAGCCAGAGCTGGGCGAGCCGCTGGCGGACCTCACACAGGCGCAACGCGCACAGTTCGACGAGGGGAAAAAGGTTTTCCAGCGCGTCTTCGAACCGAAGGATGGCCTCGGCCCCTTGTTCAATTCCACTTCCTGCGCGGAGTGTCACGAGCAACCGGTCGTAGGAGGTGTGGGTGATGAAATTGAAATTCATGCCACGCGGTTCCTCGCACCAAACTCCTGTGATCCGCTTTTTCAGGAGGGAGGGCCGGTCATCCAACAGGATGCCACCCCGCTTTTGCGGGCCAAAGGGATCGAGAAGGAGCAAATCCCGCCGAGTGCCACCTCGCAAGCGCGCCGCTCGACTCCCCCGCTGTTTGGTTTCGGGCTGGTGGACGCAATTCCCGAATCAGCAATTCTCTCACACGAACGTCGCCACGGGGCGTACCGGGACGGAATCGCCGGCCATGCCAATCGCACGATTGATGGGCGCGTGGGACGGTTCGGTCGCAAGGCCGCGGTGGCCACTCTGTCTGACTTCAACGCGGGGGCGTTTCCGCAGGAGATGGGAGTAACGACGCCGTCTTCGCCGGTGGAGGAAACCATCAACGGCACCCCGGTTCCCCCGGACACAGATCCCGCGCCGGACCCTGAAATCACCGCCGAGGACATCGACAAGGTGACCGCGTTTACCCGTTTCCTGGCGCCGCCTCCGCGGCAGGTCTTCACAAACCATACCAACCGCTCCCTCGCCCGGCGCGGCCAAAAGCTCTTCGCGCGCCTGGAATGTGCCGTGTGCCATATCCCGAAAATGAAAACCGGTCCGACCGGCATCAAGGCCCTGGACAGGAAAACCGTGGCGCTGTATTCGGATCTGTTGGTGCATGACATGGGAGCCGCCCTGGCCGACATCTGTCTGGGGCAGGCACACCCGTCGGACTTCCGGACCGAACTGTTGATGGGACTCCGGTTCCGCGAAAAGTTTCTGCACGATGGAAGTGCCAAGACGGTGCAGGAAGCCATCGAACGCCATGGTGGAGAGGCCCAAAACGCGAGGGACAGGTTCAAGGCGCTCGGCGACAAAGACAAAAAGGCGTTGCTGAAATTCCTGGAAACAATCTAACCGGAGCAGACGATGAAAATCATAACTTTGTTGATGACGATTCTCGCGGTTGGCTCATTCGCGGCCGCGACGCCGGCATCGGAAATCAACCGGTTGAAATCCGACCTGATCGGCCAGTGCATGGGCGGGCGGGAGAAGTGCTGGAAGTTTCAGTCTCTTGATCAAATCAAAGAGCTGTCGGTCAAGAACAAAACCGAAGACCCGCAGAAACGGGTGTACACCATCGCGCTGCGATTGCAGGGGACGAAAGACAGCGCGAAATACGGCGCTGAAGCGCGAGTCGAATACGTGAAAACCAACCTCGAGTGGAAGATCAAACAGGTCGGGCTGCTTTCGCTCAGGAAAGTTGAATAGTAACACCCTGCGGAGGCGCGCAGATTTCGAAACCGCGTAGCAGCCGAGGTGAGGAGGCTCTGAGTGAAAAGGCAGAAGCCCTATGAATAAATCATCCATTTCTGCCGGAACAGCCGTCTTTCTGCTGGTCGCCGGCTGTGCGTCCTCGCAACACACGGCAAACGCCGGCGAATCCCGCTTCGCCTCCTTCGGCACGAACAAGGTCCACTACCTTGTCGAAGGCAAAGGCAGTCACGCGGTGGTGTTTGTCCACTGCTGGGCGGGCAACGCCGGTCTGTGGCGCGACCAGGTCCCCGCGCTGGCCGACAAGGCGCGCCTGGTCCTCATTGACCTGCCCGGCCACGGCCAAAGCGACAAGCCGCACACTGATTACACCATGGACTTCTTCGCCGGCGCGGCGCTCGCCGTGATGCGCGACGCGCAGGTGGACAAAGCCACCCTCGTCGGCCACAGCATGGGCGCGCCGATCATCTGCCGTGTTTACAAGCAGGCGCCGGAGAAAGTCGCCGCGCTCCTGGCCGTGGACGGGTTCCTGCGCCGGCCCAAAATGTCGCCCGAACAAGCCGAACAATTTGTCGCGCCGTTTCGTTCGCCGGAATATCGCGAACACACCACCAGATTCATCGGCGCCATGTTCCCCGTTCCCGGCACCGAAACCTTGCGCGACCGCGTCGTGTCCGAACTCCTCGCAACACCGCAATACGTGATGCTCGGCGCGATGGAAGGGATGTTTGGCGCGGGCCAACCCGACTGGGACTTGAAAAAAGTAACCGTCCCCGTGCTCGCCATCAACGCCCCAAACCCGATGTGGACTGATGAATACAAGGACTACGTCCGTTCCCTTTCGCCGAAGACCGACTACCGCACCATGGACGGCGTGGGCCATTGGCTGATGCTGGAGAAACTGATTTGATCGCGAAGTGAACCACGGACGACACGAACCACACGCGTTTGCGCGAACCGATTTGTGAAATCTGTTAAACTCAACACGACGTTTCTAATCGCAGTTGTGTGCGCTGCCGTTTTGTTCGCCGACCACAGCCTGTCCGTCGCCGCAGAAACAATCTCACCCTCGGAACAAAAGCCGACGAAGCCCGCGCCGGCGCTTCCTCAGGCTTTCGCGCGTTTCGTGAACGAAAAACGCGCCCTGGCGGCAGCCATCGGTAAAAAGCACGACTTGAAAGTGCCGTCGAAGGTCTGGGAATTCTTTGCCGCCGCTCAAAAGGGAGATTGGGCGGCAACGAGCAATCTGTTTTTCGGAATTGAAGCCGGGACCCATCGCCGAGGGAGCGCGGAATGGATGCCTTCGGAAATCTGGGGACCGATTCACGACACGTTCGGAGCTTACGAGCTGGTTGAAGCCTGGAACACGCAACTCCTTGAGCAATTCGCTGAGGAAATTGTAAAGAGTATCCCGTCCGGGAGCATTTATTTTGGCGGAACAGAAGGCGGCCGGTTTGCGGTTTCCGCCTTCAGTCAGTCGCACAGCGAAGGTCGCCCGTTCTTTACACTGACTCAAAACGCTTTGGCTGATTCCAATTACCTCGGCTACCTGACCGATATGTATGGCGCAAGGATTCACTTGCCCAATACCAACGAATCCCAAAAGTGCTTCGAGGAGTATCTCACGAACGCCCAAGCGAGGCTGAAACACGACCGCGACTTTCCGAATGAAACCCGTCAGATACGGCCCGGTGAGGATGTCCGTCTCGTGGACGGGAAAGTCCAGGTCAACGGCCCAGTCGCGGTCATGGCGATCAACTCTTTGATCGTCAAGCTCATTTTCGACAGGAATCCTGAACGGCAATTCTACGTGGAGGAAAGCTACCCGCTGGACTGGACGTATCCGCATCTGGCGCCTCACCAGTTCATTTTCAAGCTGAGCCGTGAGCCGCTCAAAGAAATTCCAGCTCAGGCCGTGCGCGCCGATCGCGAATTCTGGATACGCCACACGGATTCCTGGCTCGGCGCGTGGCTGAAAACAAACGCGCCCGTGCGTGAAGTCACCGACTTTGTCGAACGAACCTATCTCAATGGCAACATCAAAGACTTCAACGGCGACCTGCGGCTCATTCGCGATCTCGAAGCACGAAAAGCATTTTCCCATTTGCGTGCGTCCATCGGCGGCCTTTATGCGTGGCGGGCGGCTCATTCAAAGGGACCGTCGGAACGACAGCGGATGATGGCGGAGGCCGATTTCGCGTTTCGCCAGGCATTCGCGATTTGCCCGGTAAGCCCCGAAACCGTCGCGCGCTATGTCGAGCTGCTGGTGTCCGGCGGCCGGCTGTCAGACGCCGAACAAATCGCGGTCACCGCCTACAAACTGGACCCCGAACACAAGCAACTGGGAGACTACGCCGAACAACAACTCCTTCGAGCGAAGCAGGGAACCGAAAAAGCGCCGGCACCAAAATGAAAAATTGCGCCTCTATGCCTGCGCCAATAAGCAAACGTTCGTCCGGCGACGGGATTGCCTGCCTGCGCACCGTTTGAGGGTAAGATTTGCAACGGGGATTGATACGTTTTCAGAGTACACACCTGGGCAGACCATGATCGTATCGCCGGTCGATGACGCAGTGACGGCGGCCTGGATGGTGGTGTATATTGCGCTCGTTCCGCAGCCAGTGCCAGGCGCGCGCGAAGCGGCCAGGTTATCCACCCAACGAGTGGTGCCGGCTAACGCTTGCCCTGCCAAGAGCACCGATAACGCAACCATCACAATTGAGAGGAAACTGCTTTTTGATGCTGCGCGGATACGGTGCCGGCACAGATGTAATGGCCACGTTCATTGTAGAGGCCACGCTGGAATTGCTTTGACGCCGCGTTGCAGAGACGCAGGATATCCGACATGAAATGCTCATTCGCAATTCGTCCCTTTCTCGTGTTATCGACCGCTCTATCGGTTGCCGCCGCCGACTGGCCGCAATGGCGCGGGCCGCAGCGCAACGGCGTGGCCACGGAAACCGGCCTGCTCAAAGAGTGGCCAAAGGAGGGTCCAAAACTGCTCTGGAAAGTGTCGGATGCCGGCCGGGGTTATTCGACGCCCGCCGTGGTCGGCGACCGGCTCTATCTGCTGGGCAACGAAGGGTTGGACAACGAATTCGTCGAAGCGCTCGCGGTCAAGGACGGCCACCAGGTCTGGCGGACGCGCCTGGGCAAGGTGGGACATCCGACGCAGAACCCCAATTTTCCCGCCGCCCGCTCCACGCCGACGGTGGAAGGGGAATTCCTCTACGCGCTCAGCTCGGATGGCGATTTGGCGTGTCTGGAGATCGGCACGGGCAAATTGCGCTGGCAGAAAAATCTCCGGGCCGACTTCGGCGGCATGCACGGCGAATGGGCCTACTCGGAATCGCCGTTGGTCGATGGCGATGCGCTCGTGTGCACGCCGGGCGGCACCAATGCCACCCTGGTGGCTTTGAACAAGAAATCGGGGGCGGTCATTTGGAAGTGCGCCCTGCCCGAAGGCGATCAAGCAGCGTACGCCTCGGCCATCGTCGTCGAGTTCGGCAGCATCAAACTCTACGTTCAACTCCTGCAAAAGGGTCTGGTGGGTGTGGACGCGAGGACCGGCAGATTTCTGTGGCGTTACGGGAAACCGGTCAGCCGTTACGGCGCGAACATCCCGACGCCGGTCGCCAGTGACGACTCCATCTATGCGGCCGCGGCCGGTACGGGCGGCGGTGCCGTGAAACTGAAGGTTCAAGATCGGGGAGTCGAGGCGGAGCAGGTGTATTTCGAATCGAAATTGCCCGCCGCAATCGGAGGCACGGTGAAGGTCGGGCGTTACCTGTATGGCACAACCGATCGGGCCTTGCTCTGCGTCGAGTTTGCGACCGGCGCCGTGAAGTGGGAAGCCGGCGGACCGGGTGCCTCGTCGCTGTGCTACGCCGACGGACGACTTTATCTTCATGGCGAGAACGGAGAGGTGGCGCTGGTGGAGGCCACGTCGGAGTCCTATCGCGAGAAGGGACGATTCACGCCGCCGGACCCACCGAAGCACGCCAACGAGATGGAGAAAGCGTGGGCCTATCCCGTGGTCGCCAACGGCCGGCTCTACATCCGGGACCACGGCATGGTCTGGTGCTACGACGTCAAGGCTGCCAGGTAGCAGGCAAAAGGATTGAAGTCTCAATTGCCCGGTTTTGTTGTCGCGAATAACACCTTGAGCATTCCCACGCGCTGCTCCGAGCCGACGAAGAGTTCCTCGGGAAATCTGCGGTAAGCCAACATGTCGTCGTAGATGGGTCCCCCCTGATCGAGGTTCAGCCCGATGCCCGCAAGATACTGCAGCCGTAGGTTTCGGTCCCGGTTGATCTGCGCATGCTTCAACCACGGCGCCAGATCCGGTCCCTGTCCGGCGTAGGTCGCGAGCAAACTGAACACCGACCTGAATCCGACCTCCTTGAGCGACTGCGCCACAGGATCATCGCGTTGCAACCGTTCCTGCAGCCCGTCCAGGTTGATCTTCAGGGCATCCGCCCCCGCCAACAGCACAACATCGTAGCCCTCTC
>QHPW01000068.1:13338-20641 GCA_003219675.1 Verrucomicrobiota bacterium | reverse complement strand
CTTTCGTAAAGAGGCACCCACTGAGTCACGAGTCCCCCCGGATTTAAATGCCTCTTGACCAGTTCGAAGTACTCCTCGGTGTAGAGTGTGGCCGCGCCTTTGACCCACGGATGAATCGGGTCGGAGGTGATGATATCGAATTTTTCCCGCGTCGTGAGGATGTAATGACGGGCGTCGTCATAGACCACTTTGACCCGCGGATTGCTCAGGAAATCATAATTCTCCTTTCCAAAATACGACGCCACCATATTGGGGATCAACGGCTCGATTTCGCAAATGACGATTTTCTCGACATCGGGATGCACTACAAATGAGCCGGCAGTGACTCCCGCTCCACATCCGATGATGAGCACCGAGCGAGGTTTCGGGTGGAGCAACGCAGGCATGTGCCCAAGCATCCGTTGCAACCGCATGTCCTGGGATTCGGTGGACGCCTCCACTTTGCCATTGACGTGGAAATTTCGCACCCCGCTGCCCATCTCGGTAACGGCGACCGAGGCGTTCATCCCTTCGCCCACGTACAGCATTCTCCCCTCACCATCCCGGGTGGGTAAATAACGGCCATAAGCAACCAGTCCCCATGGAATCCCGGGAACATTCCAAACCAGCAAAGCCGCCGACCCCACCGAGGCCAGCAGTGACACTGCGCCCGCGATCCTGAGCGCCAGGCTCCCGGGTTCGCCTCTCGAGGTTGACATTGGACGGAATGGCCAGACCAACGGCGCCAACATCAGGAGCGCCGCGGCGACGGACAACCCCATCAGCAGCTGGTGCGCATGCCGTGTGCCCATCCAGACGATCAAAAACAGACTGAATCCGAGCGCGCCAATAATCGCACCGACCGTGTTTGCGGCATAGACGCGGCCGACCAGGCAGCTGGGATCCGGTCCGGGTACATTAGCCGCCGCCAGGGCCAGCGGAAAACTTGCTCCCCACAAGCAGGTGGGCGGCAGGATCGCCCAGGAACATCGCACCAGATCAAGCTGGAAACCAATCCATGGACTCCGGGCAAGCGACGGGTTAACCGGCCAGTAGGGAAGTGATCGGGAGATCATCCAGGCGGTCCAGGCAAGCGCGGCGGCCAAAAGCATTTGGCAACACCCCAACGCAATCCGTGGAGACGCGGTGCCGCGCATCAGCAGTGAACCGGCGCCGCTGCCGATCCCAAGTCCCAGCAGGAACACGGCTAAAATAATGGAAAATGTGTAAACCGTCGGACCCAAAATCAGCGACAAAAGACGCGTCCAAATTACCTCGGCGCCAAGCGCGCACAACCCGGACAGCGCGATGGTGACATACACAGCCCGGGATCCCGGCGCGCTCGGAACGCGATCAGAGGTTGGATTGTCGGCCGGCGCCCGGTGCGCCATCAGAGCCGCCAAACCCAGAGCGATCAGTGCCACACCCAGGTTTATGGTAGCAGCGACATAGGTTGCCGTGGCCATGTCGTGGATTCTCAGCAGATAAAATCCTGCCAGCAGGCAACCGAATACCGCTCCGGCAATGTTTCCTCCATAAAAGAATCCCAGCCATGAAACTCCCCGCGGTGTCATCTCGACCCAGCGCGCAACCACCGGCAGAGTCGCGCCCATCAGAATGGCGGGGGGCAGCAAACAGACCGCGCCAACGGTTCCACGCAACAGAATGCTCGACAGACCATGTTCAGCGCCTGCCGCGTAAACCCGCGCAACACCGGGCATCACAAACAACTCCACAATTCCGAGCACGCCGATGCCTGTCTCCAGCAGGGCGTAAACGCGCAACGGATGTTTGCCCGCGGAAATAACGCGAGCTGGGGCGAGACTGCCCAGGCACATCCCTCCCATGAAAGTCCCCAGCAACACGCTCAACGAAACTGCCGACGAACCAATCACCAGTTGCAACAACTGGAACCAGACGATTTCGTAAATCAACCCGGCGCAACCGCTCCCGACGAACAAAATCAACAAGCAAGGCAAAAACCGGCGCGATTTCGAGGGTCCTGTCGAAGTGTTTGTGTCCGGGTCGGTCATGTCGCCTGTCTGTGTCCTCTTTGCGCGCCTGTCTGCGCCTGACACAAGGCAACCGTCCGAATCCGGGTGTTGCAATACATTTCCTAAAGGTGACACCGGTTGAGCAGTTACGGTTTCGGTGACCGGCCTTTGGCGACGAACATGGCTTGCGCGGAGACGATAAGGCGTGTCTAAACTGACTCATGCTCAAAGTTGCCACGGCGGTCTTTGTGTTTCTGGGCGGGTTTGCCGTCATGGTCCTTGAAATCATCGGAGCGCGTTATCTGGCCAGGGACTTTGGCGGATCGTTTTACGTCTGGATCAGCCAGATTGGAGTGATTCTCATCGCCCTCGCTCTCGGCTACGCCGTCGGTGGCGCGCTGGCCGACCGTTTTCGCCGGGCTGGCTTTCTGGCCGTGCCGCTGGGTATCGCCGGGGTGTTCACGCTGTTCATCCCGAACTTCACGCCGCCGCTCCTCGAAGCCATCGTGATGCGCCATCCGCCGGGCGAGGAGATTCCGGCTCTGTGGCAAAAGTTGGACCCGGTGCTGGGCAGCACACTGGTGTTCTTCCTGCCCTGCGTTGTGCTGGCAACTCTTTGCCCTTACATGATCCGTCTTTCCACGCGGCATCTCGAACGTGTCGGCACCATCAGCGGCCTGACTTACGCCGCCAGTACAGTCGGCAGCATCGCGGGCGTTTTCGTCTCCGGCTACATTTTCATCGATCATCTGACCCTGCCGGCCATTTTCCGGGCCACAGGGACTTTGGCACTCTTTCTTGCCGGGCTCAGTCTGGCGATGGACCGGTGGCTGAAATGATCTCCATAAACCGGGTGGGGCGAGACTCCGTCGAGCCCAGGCTGATTTCTGTCGTTGGAAGATCAGGGCCCGACGGAGGCTCGCCCCACCTGGACCTTGGTAGTGTCTTAATTTGGTGGCGGCGGTGCTGCGGCACCGCCGTGCGCCGCGGCAGCGGCGCACCCACCTGAAACAAATCAGGCCACTACCTGGACCTTGACCGGCGGGCCAAATAACCGACAGTAACCGGCACGGGGCCAAACCGAATGTGAATCGTCGTGAGCGCCATTCTTCTCAAACGCGCGGCTTGTTTCTGCGCCTTGCTTAACTGCGTCGCCGGCCAGGCTGCCATCGTTTTTGACCGTTTCTCTGCCTACCATCACATCCAGGTGCTCGATGAGCGAGGCGTGCGTACCCTCAGTTTCAACGGATCGATGGAGACGCGGATGTCGCTGGCCAACCCGCGGCAGGGACACTTTGAATACACCGAGTATTTTCAGATGCCATGGCTTTGGAATCACGATATTAAACGCGTGCTCATGGCCGGTCTTGGCGGCGGCAGCACTCAACGAGCCTACCAGCATTACTACACCAACGTCGTGGTGGACACGGTCGAGCTGGACCCGGTCGTGGTTTCGGTCGCCAGGACCTATTTTGGCGTGATTGAAACGCCCAGACATAGAATTCACACCGACGACGCCCGCGTTTTCCTCCGTCGAACAACGAACACCTACGACGTGATCCTTATGGATGCCTACGCCACGACGCGTTACGGATCCTCCCTCCCTCCGCACCTGACGACCCGGGAATTCTTCACCGCCGTTCGCGAGCGTCTGACCACCAACGGCGTGATCGCCTACAATGTCATCGGACGGACCGCGGGCTGGCGCGCCAATATTGTCGGCGCATTGTACCGCACCATGAACGATGTCTTCCCGCGGGTCTATCTTTTTCCTGCCAAAGAAAGTCAAAATGTCGTGCTCCTCGCCACCGTGTCTGCCGAACGGTTCGACGCCGGCCGCCTGCAGCGGGAGGCAGCCACGCTCCTGCGCTCCGGGACCGTCAAGCTTGCCACCTTCTCTGCCCGATTGACGTCCTTCATGAACAATCCCCCGCCAGCCTCGGCTCAGTCTCCGGTTCTGACGGACGACCACGCGCCGATCGAAAGTCTTCTCGCGGGAGAAGGGCCGCCCCGTTAATCGTGGCTTGAGATTCCAGTTTGAAGAAACCCGGCGTATCGTTCCTGGTCACTCGGCCGGGACCAGAAAGCTTCGCGTCCACTCCGGATGCGGCGGAGCGCGACCGTCCAGTAAAGCCTGACTCCAGTCGATGTCGGTTTTGCGTTGGGGGAACGGCATTTCAAATTCGTAATGGCTCAGGACGGGTCCGGCATACAGCGTCCGATTGCTTCCGCTGTCCACCGCAATGAACAACAGATGGACTTTGCCGATGCCCTGATGCAACACACTCCCCGGATCTCCCGCCCAGGGGTCGGATGGATCGGTATGAACATCGGCAACGATCGCGTCGAATTTCTTCACTCCATAATTTTCCGAATAGGTGTCCGTCCCACGGAAGGCAGGATAAGCGAAGACACTTCGATAAAACAGCCGCGGATACCATCCGCCGTAATCCCGCACCGGGGAATAGTATGATGTGGGGGTCTGCATCAGACCGTCAATGAATTGGCGTTGCGCGGGCGTCAGGGGTTCATGACGCAATTCCCACTCGGCAATCTCCCGCAACTGCGCCACGGTCGCGGCGAAATTAGTCAGGAAGTTGATCTGATTCGTTTGCACGGACGCCAGATCCCAGTCCCCGTAAACCCGATCGGAGACGACGCCCTGGTATGGCAGGCTGCGGACCAGGCTCGCCGTCCGGGTTGCCATTTGTTCCAGGCGCCGCCAGAATTCCACTCGCGGCTCCACATATCCATCCGGATAGCTGCACGCGCCCCGGTCGGTATAGGACTGTTTTGCGTAGAGGAGCGTGTCGTGACGGAGCTGGGTCCAGGAGGCCAATTGCGTGTTGAGAGTCTTGAGCGCCCAGGCACGCGTGCGCAGGGCTTGCGGATAATCCGCGTCGGTCGTCGGTCTGGAAAGTTCGCGCAAGGTCGCCAGCCAATTCACATAAATGTTGCTCTCCCAGATTGCGCTCGTCTGGCTGTCAATCACGTTGCGAACGGCGGCGAGATTGTGCTGGTAGGGCAGGCCGTCCCGCCAACGCACCATGTGGTTGGTACTCTCGCGCGCCGCGGTATTGGTCATGCGCGCAACAAGTTCGGGCACGATCTGATCATTCCCCAGTACACTGAACGCCACATCCAGACCACTGGGCACCCGCCGCTCGATTTTCTTCGTCTCCCCGTTTTCCACCCAAAGAATTTCGTCCCAGACCACTTTCGACAACGCCCAACTGTCCGGCACGAATTTCTGGCCAAACACGGTAAAGGAACGCGGGAGGCGAATCCGCTCCGGACCGAGCGGTGAGGCAAAGGCGTCCCCGCGAATATTCTGCACCCCGAGCGAGCCCCGTTCGATTTGCGTCTGCAGGTTCGCCAGCGTCTCCGGCGTGGCGACGTCGGCCAGGGTGCGAATTCCGGCGGACGCCGTCAGGTCCATGAGTTGCGCGAAGGTCATCGAATCGGACCAGCCGACGAACGCCTGGACCACGCGATCGAACCGCTCCCACGTCTCGAACTGTCCCGCCAGATCGAGCAATCGTCCCAACACGAGGGCTGTGCCCAGTTGACGGAGCGAGGACGGGAGCCGATTGCCGTCGCAGTCCCGGTCACCATCGGCGATTCGCAGGTCCATTCGGCCCAGCCACATCACGGTTTTGAAATAGCGCCGGAGCCGGTCGGATTGCTCGTAATGTCCGCGCGGCTTGAACTGCGAGAAATCGTCCCACCGCGGGTAATCAAAGACTGTGAAACACCCGAACATTTCGTTCGTAATGGCATCCAACGCCTGCAGCACCCGCGCGTCCTGCCCCAAAGCGGAGGCTACATTGGTTCCCCGAAGCAGCGAGCGAGCGACGGTGAGAAGGTAGTCTGCATCCAGGACGCTCGGTTCGAGCGGTCCCCCGGAGGCCTCTTGCTGCGCCACCTGGATCCGCCCGGCCATGCCCTCCAGCATTTGCTCCAGCGTCGAGGAGAGCCACAAGTGCTCGAGTTCCATGAGCATGTTGTCATAAGAACGATGCCATGCCTGCAAGAGCGCGTCGGTCGAGATGAATACCGGCAGGTCATCGTTCCAGAGCCTGTAAAACGCCTCGCCAAAGTTGGTGGTTCCAAGGCGATCGCTCATCACAAAGCCGTTTTGACGCAGCACCACCAATTCGTTGGAGCTGAGCCGGAAGTCGTAGAACCGATACCCATGATTGGTGGGCTGGAGTCCAGCGTTGTGCACCGCCGGGTCGGTGGCGAACAAATCCCAGTACAAAGCCGTGGCAGGGTCCCAGTCGATGCCCGCCCAATAGGCGTTGGTGACACCATAGCGCGCGGCAAATGCCTCCGGTGAGATCTGGCCCAACCGCTGGAGTTCCTCGGCGAATGCCGAGCCGTACCCGAACACTTCATCACCGCCCGAGCCGGTCGCGATGCCCGCCGGAGTCTCCCATTGGGCGGACAGTCTGAAGAACAACCGCGGCTGGCTGGCGCTGACGGAAACTCGCATTGGGTCGCTTCCCCCTGTGCCTTTCAGCGTCGCACCTGCGCTCTCCCAATGTCGCATGTCGGCGCACTGTTGAAGCTGAAACAGCGGGTACACCGTCGAGCCGGAGGGCAAGAGCAGGCGTCCCGGCCAGCTCAGCTCAAGGTCGGCGCCCCGGGGTTGGATCTGGAGCGGCACGCCGACAGGCTGGGCCATCAGTTTGAACAGCGCCGCCAGAAGCAACCCGGGGACAAACAGAAACTTGAATCTCATAATTCAACGATTTCTGCAAAGAGAAGCCCGCACCCCTCTCGCAGGGTAACGGCTACCTCGTTTTTCCCCGGCGCGGTATGGGGTACAACCCCACTTTCAAACCGGGTAGTCAGTGATCAGGCCAGCCAACGAACGTATGCGTATTTATGAAACAGACCACTTAGTGTGTCATCGCGTAAAAGATGATGTTGAACCCGAGCGGATAGTTTTTTTTCTCCGAGAATTCGCTGAAAAACCAGGGGTCGCTGCGCTCTTCTTCCCAGCCGTCACCGTTGTCCGTGTTGTGGCAGATGATCACCATCATGCGGCCTTTGTCGTCAAAGATTGCGCGGAAATGAACCTCCCGCGTATTGCCTCCGTCATGATCGTCTTCCCAGGTGATCCCCGTGTTCCGGTTGCGAACCGCGAACGGCATGTTCGGCGTCTGGAGTGAGAGATCATTCGGCAGATTGAACAGACAGTGAAATATCGGGTGGCCGCGCCGCAGGTCCACGGGCTCCCGGTCCGGAAACACTCTTTTCATCGCCCGGCAAAAACCGTCCCATTCCGTCTGGCCCCAAAAATCATCCACCATCATGAACCCGCC